>JAQUON010000007.1 GCA_028717045.1 Candidatus Omnitrophota bacterium
CTTGCCCTTGTTTTTTGCTTCGTAGAGCGCCCTGTCGGATTGCGCAATGATATCGGGGCAGCTTGAACCGTCGTCAGGGAATGAGGCAATGCCTATGCTGACGGTCAATTTTTTGTTAGGGAGTATTTCTTCGTTCATGAAGGCAAATTTTGCGATATGCTCCCTGAGCCTCTCGGCGATATAGTACGTCTCTTTTTTCCCCGTCTGCGGCAGGATTATCGCAAATTCCTCTCCGCCATACCGGCAGACATGGTCCATCTTACGCGAATAGCTTTTTAAAAGGCCTGCCAACTCTTTGAGTATGCTGTCCCCCGACTGGTGCCCGAAGGAATCGTTATATATCTTGAAATCGTCGATATCCAGCATCATAAGGCTCACGCTTGAAGGAGCGGCTTTTGCTTTATCGAGTTCGGCACCGAGCAAGTACTGGAAGTAGCCGTGGTTCCATAGCCCGGTCAGCGAATCCGAATGTGCCCTAAATACCGTCATCTCGTAGAGTTGGGAATTTTCTACGGCAAGGCCTGCCTGGTTTGAGAGCATAATGAGCATCCGCACATCGTCTTTACCGATAGGCTTCTTGGTAATAAAATTATCCGCAAGCACGATGCCGTTTACTTTATCTTTTGCCTTAAGGGGTACAATGACCAGTTCTTCGGTTTTTAGCATCTGTACGATAGGGTCGTGTACATAATTGGAAATTGTCTCTTTGGTCAGATGCAGCGGCATGCCTTCAAGTACACTTAATGAAAGCAGGCTGCTTTTTTGTTCATGGAGAGGGAAGCGGAGGTTTTGTACCTGCCGGTTGAACCCCGATTCTTTCATATGCATGGATACCTTATAGGCATTGATGAGGTCGTCTAAGTCCATCTGTTCCTGTTCTATCCTGCTCCACATCTGGTTTGCTTCTTCGCCGCTTTCAGGCCCAATCCCCATTTTTCCTTCAATGAGGCCGTCTTTTTCGTTGACCAAGAAGAGCATGGCACGGTTAAATCCAAGCCCGATATGGGCAGTGACCCCGGTAAGGATGATATAAAGGATTTCGTCGAGCTTAAGCGTTGTCCTCATGGCGTTTGAGATTTCATAGAGGATGGCTAGCTCTGTTTTGGTACGCTCAAGCTCCACTTTGATTTTGGAGATATCTTCCATAATGGAAAATGTACCATACTTTGGCCTAAATGTCAACGCTTTGGAGGTTGCAGGTTTTGCGTGAGAAACGGTTTTTTTAACCGTCTATTGAAGCAGAAGGGAGGTGATACGTAGAAGGCTAAGGCTAAGGCTAAGGCTAAGGCTAAGGGTGGTAGTGGGTACAGAGTATTGAGTACCGAGTAAGCGACAAAAGCAACAGGGTCGATAGTCAATAGTCCCTGCCTGCCGGCAGGCAGGTATAGTCCATAGACCATCGACCATAGACCCTGAAATGAGATTTTGATATTGGGATTTGGAACTTATTTATGATTTGCCTGCCTGCCGGTAGGCAGGCGTCAGGCAGGGTATTTGTTTTTGTCATTACCATCGCTACCTAAACCTTAACCTTGACCTTACTGGGCCTTAACCTAGGCCTTAACCTTTTATCCCATTGTGCTCTGGATGCGTTGGGTGTTCGGCGTTAAGCGCCGTACTCCGCACGCATCACGCTGAACGCTTAAGCGCACAACGCACACCGCAATACGCCATACGCAATACGCGATACGCACTACGAATATATTGACACTCGGGTGTTGGTAAGCTATAATTAAACTCTAATTCCCCACTAAAAATCGGAGGCAGTTATGGCAGTTGAAAGAAAAAAGGATGAAACGTATATTTCAGACCGCAATAAGGCGCTGGAATTGGCACTTAGCCAGATTGAGAAACAATTCGGCAAAGGTTCCATCATGAAACTTGGAAGCAAAGTAATTGTTGACGTGGAGGCGATTGCGACGGGTGCCCTTACCCTGGATGTCGCGTTGGGCGTCGGAGGAATTCCCCGCGGCAGGGTCATTGAGGTGTTTGGGCCAGAGGCGTCAGGAAAGACAACTCTTACCTTAAGCGTAATCAGGGAAATCCAAAAAAAAGGCGGGGTAGCCGCGTTTATCGACGCAGAGCATGCGTTTGATTCCAATTACGCCAAGATAATCGGGGTCAACCTTGATGACTTGCTTATTTCTCAGCCGGACACGGGCGAGCAGGCCCTGGAAATAGCCGAAACCCTGGTGCGTTCCAATGCGGTTGACCTGGTAGTTATTGATTCGGTTGCTGCGCTTACTCCCCGCGCTGAAATCGAAGGCGAGATGGGAGATTCCCATATGGGGCTTCAGGCGCGCCTTATGTCGCAGGCACTGCGAAAGCTCACCGGCGCAATAAGCAAATCGCGCACCTGCGTTATTTTCATCAATCAGATCCGTGAGAAAATAGGGGTAATGTTCGGTTCTCCCGAAACTACGCCCGGAGGGAGGGCCCTGAAATTCTATGCGTCAGTGCGGCTTGATTTGAGGAGGATTGCGACGTTAAAATCCGGAGATAATGTTATCGGAAACAGGGTGAGGGCCCGGGTGGTGAAGAATAAGGTCGCTCCGCCTTTTAAGGAGGCAGAGTTTGAGATATTGCACAATGAAGGGGTTGCCAAGACCGGGGCAGTCATTGATGCAGGTATTGCGCAGGAGGTAATCCAGAAAAGCGGCACATGGCTTTCCTTTAAAGATGAAAAGATCGGCCAGGGCAGGGATGCCGCAATCAAGACACTTAAGGAAAAGCCGAAACTTCAGGAAGAGATTGAAAAAGAGGTCAGGAAAAAAATTACTTTTGCATAATGAATGCGGCCGGTTCCGATGAGAAAGACAACGAAATGTACGGGCATATTTTCATGACTTCCACATGCCAGAAGGCAGTAAAAGATTCAAAGGAGATACGCTGGTAAGCACTGCCGATGTTTTTCAGAGGGCCAAAGAATACGCCTTCCTGCTGCTTAAATTCAGGCAAAGAAGCGAGAAAGAAATCCGGCAACGACTCGAGAGGAAAAAATTTGACACCGCGGTCATCAAAGATACCCTGGCGTTTCTTAAGGAAAAAGGATTTCTTGACGATAGGCGCTTTGCGGTTGCCTGGGCCGAGAGCCGCCTTAAAAAACCTTTCGGATTGCGCAGGGTCAGGCAGGAATTGAAGATAAAGGGGATCTGCGGGGAAGTCATTGACGAGGTTTCTGCGGAGGCAGGCGCACGTTATCCCGAAGAGGAAGTTGTCGAGGCCATAGTGCGCAAGAGATTAAAGGGTTTTGTGGGCGAAGATACGGTTACGATAAAAAGGCGTTTGTACGGGTACCTCTTGCGGCGTGGTTTTTCATCCGACGTAGCAACCGAGGCAATCAACCGGCTGTTGAAGCAATGAAGGCAGATACCTTAAGAGAGAAATTTCTTGAATTTTTCAGGTCCAAGAAACATAGGATAGTCTCAAGCGATTCGCTTGTGCCTGCCGATGACCCCACCGTGCTGTTTACTCCTGCGGGCATGAACCAGTTCAAGAAGCAGTTCTTAGGCCAGATCGGCGATTTTAGCCGCGCAGCTTCTTCACAGCGTTGTCTGCGCACGGACGACCTCGATAAGGTAGGCAAGACAGAATACCACCATACCTTCTTTGAGATGCTGGGAAATTTTTCATTCGGCGATTATTTTAAGCCGGACGCAATCCGCTGGGCGTGGGAATTTCTGACAGAGGTGCTTGCGATAGATAAAGAACGATTATGGGTTTCAGTGTATAAAGACGACGAAGAGGCATACCGCATCTGGAGAAACGAAGTCAAGGTCTTTTCTTCTAAAATAGTAAAGCTCGGGGACAAAGACAATTTCTGGCCTGCTGAAGCAAGGGCCAAAGGGCCTAACGGCCCCTGCGGGCCATGTTCGGAGATATTCTTTGACCGGGGCAGCGTCGTAGGCTGTAAGAGGCCCGGTTGTACCCCTGCCTGCGACTGCGGCAGGTTCGTTGAAGTCTGGAATCTTGTGTTTACGCAGTTTAACCGCAAAGAAGGGGGCGGGCTTGAGCCGTTACCCAAGAAGAATATTGATACGGGCATGGGACTTGAGAGATTGGCAGCGGTGATGCAGGGTGTGTCGAGCAACTTTGAGACAGACCTGTTTACCGGGATTATCCGGGAGATACGCAGGCATTGCAATCCGCAGCGCACAAAGGAGCACCAGCCCTTGTATGCGGTTTCCGACCATATACGGGCTATCGTCTTTTCCATATACGACGGGGTCCTGCCTTCGAATGAATCGCGGGGCTATGTGGTAAGGAAGCTTATTCGTAAAAGCTGCCTGCATGCAAGGTTCCTGGGCATCAATGGACCGTTCCTTTACACGCTGGTGCCGGTAGTCGCAGAAGCCATGGAGAAGCCGTATCCGGAGTTGAGCGAGCGCCGGGAAGATATTGCGCAGGTAATCCTGGCCGAAGAAAAGAATTTCATACATACCCTTAACACAAGCGATGCGTTATTCAAGGAAAAGTTTAAGGTGCATGCATCAGGTACCCTTGCTCCCGAAAAGGCGGGAGGTATCGCATTTCAGCTTTATGATACCTACGGCATCCCGCTTGAGCTGACTGTGGAATGGGCAAAGAAACAAGGGATCAGGGTTTCAAAAGAGGCATTTACCAAAGAATTGCACGCGCAGAAAGAGCGATCGAAATCGCAAAGCCAGATGCAGGGAGACGTGTTCAACCGTAAAGAACTAGACCTGGGAATAAAAGAAACCAAATTCCAGGGCTACGAGGATTGTGTAAGCAAGGGAAAAATCCTTAAGATAATAAAGGATGGGCAGGAAGCGGCAAAGCTTGTGAAAGGCGATGCAGCAGAAATCGTATTGGATAAGACCGTCTTTTACGGTGAGTCAGGCGGCCAGACAGGCGATGCGGGGAAATTATGTAAGGGTAAGAATATATTTGAAGTGACGGATACCAAGAAAATCGGCAAGGTTATCATACATAAAGGGAGCGTACTGCAAGGCGTGTTTAAGAAGAATGACCTTGTGTCTGCGTCTGTCGATGAAGCACGTCGGCTCTCCATTGCCCGTAACCATACCGCAACGCATCTCCTTCAGGCAGGGCTACGCAAGGTTTTGGGCAGCCATGTGCGGCAGCAGGGTTCTTTTGTGGGAGCCGATAAACTGCGTTTTGATTTCACCCATTTTCAGGCGCTTGATAAGGGCCAGCTTGCCAGGGTTGAACAGCTGGTAAACAGCTATATCCTGGCGAATGCCGACCTAAAGGTAAAAACCCTCAACCGCAAAGATGCAAAAAAGGCAGGCGCGCTTGCTTTTTTCGGGGAGAAATACGAAGAGAGAGTACGCATGGTTACGATAGGCGATTTCTCTTTTGAGTTGTGTGCGGGGACGCATCTTCAGAAGACAGGCTCAATCGGGCTGTTTAAAATAACCCAGGAAGGTTCTGTAGCAAGCGGCATCAGGAGGATAGAGGCAGTCACAGGTATGAGCGCATATGAGCTGGTACGTAAAGAGGAAGAAATTCTTGAAGAGGCGGCGGGTATTTTAAACGTTGCCAAAGAAGGCGTAGTACAGCAGCTTACACAGCGGCTCAACAGGATAAAGGAACTTGAAAAGCAGAATAGCGCAAAGAAATACCAGGACATCAAAGGATCAGTGCAGAATTTTCTTGAAAAGGCCCAAACGGCCGGAGAAGTCAGATTGATTGCGGAGATTGTCAGCGATGCGGATATAGGGATGCTTAGGAACGCTGTGGATACGATGAGGAAAGACCTTTCGGGCAGCGTAATAGCGCTGGGTTCGGTCAAGGAGAACAAGGCTGTCCTGGTAATGGGCATTACCGCAGACTTGGCGGAAAAAGGCTGGGATGCCTCGGTTCTCATCCGCAGCGCTGCCTCTGTGCTTGAGGGAAGTGGAGGAGGCAGGAAAGATTTTGCACAGGCAGGAGGCGCAAGGCCTGAGCGCTTTGCGCAGGCATTCGCGCAGCTTAAGGAAGAAATCGAGAGAAGGCAGAAATGAAACTGATCAGGGCAAACAGCATAAAACTAAAGAAGATATACGACCGTAGGTTCCTGCGTTCAAGGCGCGTCGAGGAAAAGGTGAGGCAGATACTTGAAGAGGTACGCCTCCTTGGCGATGAAGCGGTCCTTAAATACACCAGGAAATTTGATAAAGTCAAATTATCCCCCAGGCAGTTGCGAGTGGCAGAGAACGAAATAAGCGGGGCGTATCAGAATATCAGCCCTAATTTTGTGGCAAGCCTTAAAGTTATCATTGAAAATATAAATAAATTTTACAAAAAAACCATTAAGAAATCATGGAAGATGAGGGAGGTAGACGGCCTTATCTTGGGAGAAAATTACGCACCGATTGAAAAAGTCGGCATCTATATTCCTGCGGGGACCGCGCCGCTGGTGTCGACGGTATATATGACTGCGCTGCCGGCAAGGATCGCAGGAGTAAAGAAAATTATTTTAATTACGCCTCCGGACAAAAACGGCTATATCAACCCGCATATCCTGGTGGTAGCAAATTTATTGAAGGTAGATGAGATTTACCGGGTGGGAGGCGCGCAGGGGATAGCCGCATTGGCGTACGGAACCAAAACTATTCCAAACGTAGACAAGATAGTCGGGCCGGGCAATATATACGTCTCTGAGGCGAAAAGGCAGGTGTACGGCATCGTGGATATCGATATGATCGCAGGGCCCACAGAGCTGGTAGTGATTGCCAATCGCTTCAGCGACCCGAAATTTATCATCGCAGACTTAAAGGCGCAGGCAGAACATCTGCAGGGCCTGGCAATATTGATCACTAATTCAAAAAAGCTTGCCAAAGAGGTAAGGTCGGCACTCGCATGCGTGAACGGCTATATTATCCTGACGAAAAATCTGCAGGAAGCAGCGGAAGTTGCTAATGCGATTGCTCCCGAGCACCTTGAGATACTGGTGAAGAACCCGCGCAGGCTTATAAAAAGCATAAAGAATGCCGGCGCGATATTCTTAGGTCCTTATAGCCCGACTGCGGTCGGCGATTATGTGGCAGGGCCAAGCCATGTGCTGCCTACGCAAGGGACTGCCAGGTTTTTCTCGGGGCTGTCGACTTGTGATTTCGTCAAGAACACCCATATAATCGGTTATTCGAAAAAGGCGCTCGAGAAGATACGCGAGCCGCTTGAGAAGATTGCCACTATCGAGGGGCTCCAGGAGCACCTTCAATCTTTCAAGGCGCGTTTTGAGTCATAACAATAAGGAAGGCGATATGGCAAAGAGGATGGCAACAATTAAAAGAAAGACAAAAGAGACCGATATCACGGCAACGCTTGATATCGACGGCAGCGGAAAGGCAAAAATAAAAAGCGGCATCGGCCTGCTTGACCATTTGCTTGAGCTTTTTGCGTTTCACGGTCTTTTCGATATAGAGGTAATTGCCGAGGGAGACCTAAAAGTCGATATACACCACACCAACGAGGATATCGGCCTGGTATTAGGCGAGTGTTTCAAAAAGGCACTTGATGATAAAAAAGGTATCCGCAGGTTTGGCTCTGCGTCTGTCCCTATGGAAGATGTGGTGGCAGAGGTGGTGTTGGATATTAGCGGCAGAGGTTTTTTTGAAAGGATGGACTTTGGAGGCCTAGTTCGTCCCGCGAGCACAAACGAAGCAGGGTATTCTTTTGACTATGCAAACCACTTTTTTGAATCTTTTGCTAAGCGCCTTGGAATGAATTTAAGTATTAGGCTTTTGAGTACGAACCCGGATTTGCACACTAACCTTGAGCCTGTCTTTAAAGCCTTCGGTATAGCGCTTGATGCGGCTACCCAGATCGACAAACGCCGTAAAGGCATACCTTCCACCAAAGGTATTATTGATTAGATGATTGCGATTATCGATTACGGCATGGGCAATATTCACAGCGTGCGCAAGGCGCTCATTTCAATGGGCGCTGAAACCTTGGTCACCAATAACCCGCAAGATATCGCGCGTTGCGATAAACTGATATTGCCGGGCGTAGGGGCATTTGGCGATGCGGTCAAAGATATGGAAAGGCAGGGGCTTATTAAGGCTACGCGGGCCCACATTGAGAAAAAAAAGGTTTTTTTAGGGATCTGCTTAGGGTTACAGCTTTTGTTTGAGAAGAGCGAAGAGTCTTTCGGCTCAAAAGGCCTAGGGATCTTTAAGGGCACGGTCAAGCGGTTTAGCAATTCTTCGGGACTTAAAGTCCCGCACATGGGCTGGAACCAGGTACAGTTTGTGAAATCCGCCTGCCCCCTTTTTAAAGGAATAGATAATAATTCCTTTGTGTATTTCTGCCACTCTTTTTACGCAGAGCCGGCGCAGAAAGAAATTATCGCCTCGACAACCGGTTACGGCGCTGATTTTGCATCCATCCTATGGCAGGATACTATATTCGCGCTACAGTTTCACCCTGAGAAGAGCCAGGGGGTGGGGCTGCAGATGATTAAGAATTTCGTTGAATTGTAGCAGCTGATTGATACAAGAGAGATTCAGGCTTAGTTAAATTCTAAGCACTAAATCCTAAATTCTAAACAAGTTCTAAATCACAAATCCCAATTCTTTAAACGAATTCGTTTAGGATTTAAAACATTGGAATTTAGTATTTGTTTAGGATTTAGAGTTTATGATTTAGAATTTGCCGGATAGGTTATTTATTTGGAACGAACATGCTAATCATACCCGCGATAGATTTAAAGGACGGCAAGGTGGTGAGGCTCTATAAGGGTAGGGGTAGGGGCAAGGTGTATTCTTTGCGTCCTGCGGATGTTGCCAGGGAATGGGTAGCGCAGGGTGCCCGAATGCTTCATGTAGTTGACCTTGACGGAGCAATGAGCGGGAGAATAAAGAACCTACAGGCGTTAAGGAGCATTGTGCGCGCAGTGCCTGTACCCGTACAATTCGGCGGCGGAGTAAGGGATATGCGTACTATTGCACGGTTGCTTAAGATTGGCGTCTTTAGAGTCATTTTAGGCACAAAGGCAGCAGAGGATAGCGAGTTTTTGAAAAAAGCGCTAAAAAAATTTGCGGGAAAACTAATAGTGAGCATTGATACCGAAGCAGGCAAGATACGGATTAAAGGCTGGAAGTCTTCTGCGGGAAGCAGGACCCTGCTTGACTTTGTCCGGTCCTTAAAAGATTCAGGCCTGGCGCGCCTGATTTATACGGATATCGCCAAAGACGGGACTCTGCAGGGGCCGAATATACAAGGGATTGCCGGTTTACTGAAAGCCTCCAAGATGAAAGTCATCGCCTCAGGCGGCTTCTCAAACCTATATGATATAAAAAAAGTAAAACCGTTGACGCGAAAGGGGCTTGAGGGTATCATTATCGGGAAGGCATTGTATGAAAAGAGGTTTAGCCTAGAGGCTGCTGTGCAGGTTTTAAAAAGGAGGTAGGCGATGATTAGGAAGGGATTGGCAGTAGTGTTGGCGCTCGGATTTTTTGTTTCTTTGAACGGATGCGCTACTTCAGCCAGGCAAAAAGACCTGGAGATCCAGAGATTACGCAACCAGGTATCGGCATTGCAGGCGCAGTTAGACCAGAGAGAAGAATCTAGGGTTGCGCAATCAATGGTACAACCGGAAGTGGTTTCCAGGCAGATGCGCCCGACAAAAAAAGTTATCGGTGAAGCCAAGTCAAGGCCTTCGCTTGCGCAGATTCAGATAGCCCTGAAGAATGCAGGGTATTACTCAGGCTCCATTGACGGTAAAATGGGTGCACAGACGCGTAATGCAATAAAAACGTTTCAGAGGGACAATAACCTTCTGGCTGACGGTAGGGTCGGAAAGAAGACCTGGTCACTGCTGAGGGGTTATTTATACAAAAGAGTCAAATAATGCTCACCAAAAGAATCATACCTTGCCTTGATATTAAGGAGGGCAGGGTGGTTAAAGGGGTGAAGTTTACCGGCTTAAAGGACGCAGGGGACCCGGTGGAAGTCTCAAAGGTCTATGACGCCCAAAAAGCCGATGAGCTTGTTTTTTTGGATATTACCGCAAGCCTTGAAGAACGCAAGACCCTTATAGGCCTGGTTGAGGATATCGCCAAAAATATATTTATGCCTTTTACGGTAGGCGGAGGAATCGGCGATATCACAGACATAAGGAACCTGCTGAACGCCGGCGCAGACAAGGTTTCTTTAAACACCCAGGCAGTAAAAAGCCCTGAATTGATCGCTGAGGCAGCTTCAAAGTTCGGCAGCCAGTGTATCGTGGTTGCAATCGACGCCAGGCAATGTAGGGGTTCTGCGGATGGCAATGTAGGCTGGGAGGTGTATATTAACGGAGGCAGGACCCCGACCGGTATTGATGCGGTTGCCTGGGCAACGCAAGCGTGCGAACTTGGCGCAGGAGAAATTTTGTTGACGAGCATGGATTATGACGGCACCAAAAACGGCTACGATATTCCTCTCACCAAACAAGTTACCGGTGCGGTGAACGTTCCGGTCATTGCCTCAGGAGGGGCAGGTAGTTTAGCGCATTTCTTTGATTGTTTTCATGAAGCAGGAGCAGATGCCTGCCTTGCTGCCTCCATTTTTCACTATCAGGAATATAGTGTCGGCCAGGTAAAGGAGTATTTGTACGAGAGAGGGATACCGGTGCGGATATGAAAAAAAAGAAACAGCCTTCTAGTATCAGGGAGATGAAATTCGACAGGAACGGATTGATCCCGGCAATAATCCAGGATTACAAAACTAATGAAGTGCTTATGCTGGCATATATGAACAAGGAGTCCCTGCGCAGGACCATTAAGCTGCGCAAGACCTGTTTCTGGTCGCGCTCAAGGCAGGAATATTGGGTCAAGGGGATGACTTCAGGCCATTTCCAATATGTAAAGTCGATTTCCTATGATTGTGATTCGGATGCGTTACTTATAAAAGTGCGTCAGGCAGGCAACGCCTGCCATACGGGCAATAGATCGTGCTTTTATCGCAGAATAAAGTAAAAGACAAAGGTAAAAGGCATGTTAAATTCTAAGCACGAAATTCTAAATTCTAAACAAGCCCTAAATTACAAATCCCAATGTTTTAAACGAATTCGTTTGGGTTTTAAGACATTAGAATTTAGGATTTGTTTAGGATTTACCTGCCTGCCGGCAGGCAGGGAGTTTAGGATTTAGAATTTGCCAGATAGGTTATTTTAGTCACTATGAACATGTACACCCCTACACTCAAAGAATTCTTAAAATTATCGCGGCGCTACAATGTAATCCCGGTCTATAAGGAGATCAGTGCTGACCTGGAAACGCCGGTATCTTCCTTTCTGAAGATTAAGAAGGATGCGTGTGCTTTTCTGCTTGAATCAGTAGAAGGCCAGGAGAAGATTGCGCGTTATTCGTTCCTGGGCAGTAATCCTTCGATAGTGATCAAGACAAGGGGCAAAATTGTTGAGGTCCGGTATGCGCGGCGTAATCACCTTCAGCATTTTACTACGCAGGAGGACCCGCTCGCCGAACTGAAAAAACTCATGTCTCCTTTTAAGGCAGCGCATGTGAAGGGGCTGCCGCGTTTTTACGGCGGCTTTGTCGGCTACATCGGGTATGATTTTGTACAGTTTTTAGAAAATATTCCATCAAGGAATAAGGATGAATTGAAGGTGCCGGATTCTATTTTTATGCTCACCGAAAGCATCCTGGTATTTGACCACGTCAAACATACCATTAAGATTATTTATAACGTCATGCTTCCCGAAGGAGTAGGGCGGCGGCTAAGCCGTTTTAAAAAAATACGCTATTACCAAGCAGCCATTGCGGCCATAGAGAAAATACATGCGGATTTCAGGAATCCCCTACTTGAGGTTGACCGCAGCGGGAAGGGGCGAAAAGCAAAAACAATAAAACCCACTGCCAATATTACGAGGCTGCAGTTTTGCCGCAGCGTGCAGAAGGCAAGGAGCTATATACGTAAGGGCGATATCATTCAGGCAGTATTGTCCCAGCGGTTTAAAGTGGCGCTGTCTAAGAAGCCTTTTGATATATACCGTGATTTACGCAGCCTCAACCCTTCTCCGTATATGTTTTTTCTGCAGTTTAAAGAGGTAACACTGATCGGTTCCTCGCCTGAGATGCTCGTCCGTTTTGAGAATAAGGTTGTCGAGACAAGGCCTATTGCCGGCACAAGGCCCAGAGGCAGCAACCCGGCGCAGGATGAAAAGCTTATGCGCCAGCTGCTCGCTGACCAAAAAGAGAAGGCAGAGCACATCATGCTCGTAGACTTAGGCAGGAATGATTTAGGAAGGGTCTGCAAGCCCGGGCAGGTCAAGGTGAATGAGTTTATGGAGGTAGAGAAATATTCGCACGTGATGCACTTAGTCAGCGATATAACCGGAGTGGTAGGCCCGCAATATGATGCCTTTGATTGCTTAAGGGCATGTTTCCCCGCAGGGACGGTAACCGGCAGCCCCAAGGTAAGGGCTATGGAAATTATTGAAGAACTTGAGACTACCAGGCGCGGGCCTTATGCGGGCTGTGTGGGCTATTTTAGCTTTTCCCGGGCTATGGATACCTGCATTACGATACGGACTATCGTGGTTGAGGGCAGCCATGCCTATGTGCAGGCCGGCGCAGGAATTGTGCTGGATTCTAAGCCCGCTGGCGAGTATAATGAATCGGTGAATAAAGCCAAAGCATTAATGGAGGCAATTGCAAGATAAGGAGGTAACGTAATGTCTGTACGTATTCGACTAAGAAGAATCGGCAAAAATCCCAAGAAGAAACCGCATTTCCGCATCAGCGTGTTTGATTCTCACAAAGGGCGGGATGGCAGGTTTCTGGAGGAAATCGGCTTCTATAATCCGACCAGCAAGTCAATAAAGGTCAATAAGGAGCGCTACGACTATTGGGTAAGTAAGGGCGCACAGCCTTCCGAAACCGTCAGTATGCTAATTAAGAAAAGCAAATAAGGCTTTGCGTATCGAACGCGCAGGGCCTTTTAGAGAGAAGGAGGAGAAATGCCGCAAGGACCTCAGATTAATCCGTTGCTGAACCTGTTCCCGTTTATTTTTATATTCTTTATTTTTTATTTTATAGTGATCCGTCCGCAGAAGCAGCAGGAGAAAGAACATAAGAAGATGCTTTCAAATCTTTCCAAAAACGATGCGGTGGTGACCTCAAGCGGGATCCACGGGACGATCGTCAACGTCAAGGACAAAACCGTGATTGTAAGAGTCGACGAAAATGTAAAGATGGAACTTGAAAAAAATTGTATCGCCTATGTAAAAAAGGCGTAACCTCCGGGGCTTTCAATGTCAAAAAAACTGCTTGTAAAAGTTCTCTTGATCGCCGGCCTATTCGGCCTGTGTGCCTATTTTGCGTTCCCGCTGCACACGCGTATTAACCTCGGCCTTGACCTAAAAGGCGGAATGCATCTGGTGTTAAGGGTCGATACTGCGCATCTATCTGATGAAGCCAAGGTTGATGCGGTAGACAGGGCCCTTGAGGTGGTCAGGAACAGGATAGATGAATTCGGGGTAAGGGAGCCTTCTATCCAGAAGCAAGGGGTTGATGAGATAGTGGTCCAGTTGCCGGGCATTACCGACAGGCAGCGTGCTATTGATTTAATCGGCCAGACTGCGCTCCTTGAATTTAAGCTTGTGGAAACCGATTCCGCAAAGCTTAAAAACGCCCTGGATGGTAATGTCCCCGAGGGGTATGAGTTAAAGTATACGCAGGAGGATAGCGAACCGGTATTGCTGGAGAAAAAACCCGTGCTTACGGGAGAGGCGGTAGCTAATGCGAGCGTGCAATTCAGCCAAAGCGCATTCAACCAGCCCATTGTCGCTTTAAAGTTTAATGTAAAGGGTGCCAAGGTTTTCGCAGAGGTAACCGCCGCCAACATAGGAAAGCGGCTTGCGATTGTCCTTGATGGCAAGGTGAAGTCTGCGCCTCGTATCAAGGAGGCCATTCCTTCGGGGGAGGGCATTATTACGGGGAGATTTACCGTAGAACAGGCCCAGGACCTGGCAATAGTGCTCAGGGCGGGTTCTCTACCTGCGCCAATCTATATCGAAGAAGAAAGGACTATCGGCCCCCTCCTTGGGCAAGACTCAATCTCAAAAGGTATCAAGGCAAGCCTTATCGGCAGCGCATTAGTGCTTGTATTTATGGCTTCATATTATCTTATCGCCGGGCTCGTCGCAGATATTGCGCTTACCCTTAACTTGCTGGTGATATTGGGAGGGTTGGGTATGCTGCCGGTTCTCTTCCCCGGCATTTCCGCAACACTCACTCTTCCTGGCATTGCCGGTATCGTGCTTTCTTTGGGCATGGCGGTTGATGCCAACGTCCTGATTAACGAGCGCATCAGGGAAGAGGTTGCGATGGGCAGGAATTTAGCGCTTGCCATACACAACGGCTATTCTCGGGCATTCAGCGCGATCTTTGACTCAAACCTTACTACCCTGATAGCGGCATTCCTGTTGTTTCAGTTCGGCACCGGCCCGATCAGGGGTTTTGCGGTTACGCTGACTATCGGTATCATCGCCAGCATGTTTACCGCAATTGTGGTAACAAGGACGATATTCGAGCTCTTATTAAAATTCGGCCTCCTGAAATCCCTGCCGATGTGTAAGATCATGAAGGAGACCAAGTTTGATTTTATAAGAAAAAGAAAGATATTCTACGCACTGTCGCTTATTGTGATACTTATCGGGCTGTTTTCCTTTTTGTCAAAAGGAAAACAGGCGTACGGCATCGATTTCGCCGGCGGGCAATTGCAGGAATACAGCTTTAAGAGCCCTCCTTCGATTGATAAGGTAAGGGCGATCATGAAGGACTTAAACCTTGCCGATGCATCAATTCAGCAATTCAGGGAAAATCCGAGGGCATTGCTCATAAGGACTGCTCAGGACAAGAGCCAGGTAATACTTGAGAAGTTGCATGAGTCTTTTCCGCAAGAGCAAATACAGATTTTGAGGATCGAGCATGTAGGGCCTGTCGCCGGAAGGCATTTAAAAAATAAGGCCATCTATGCACTTTTATGGTCGCTGGCAGGGATTCTCGGCTACGTGGCATTACGGTTTAAACACTTCAATTTTGCGGCGGCAGGCGTTATCGCGCTTTTCCACGACGTCCTGGTTGCGCTGGGCTTCTTGGCCCTGACCAACCGCCAGATAGATTTATTAAGCATTACGGCATTCCTGACGATAGCCGGTTATTCCATTAACGATACTATCGTTATCTACGACCGGGTCAGGGAGAACAGCCGTCTTTTAAGGAAAAAGAGCTTGTATGAACTTATCAATATAAGCGTGAACCAGACCTTAAGCAGGACGATCTTGACCTCCGGGGTGACATTGCTTGTGGTAGTGGCGATTATGTGCTACGGGGGAGAGGTGCTGAGCAACTTTGCCTTTACCTTATTCGTAGGATTTATATCCGGGGTCTATTCTACCGTATATATCGCTACACCGCTTGTGCTTGCCTGGCAGGGAAGGAAATCCTCGCTGTAAGCTTCCCGATGTTTAAATCCCTGAAACTGTATGTCTGTGGCTCGGTCGACCTTGAGGGCATTTCCAAAACCCTCATTGAGTTCGGTTACAGAAGGCAGCAGTCGGCCGCAGAAGAAGGCGATTTTTCCCGCCGCGGAAACATCATCGATATTTTCCCCCTGGCATTTGAACTTCCGGTCAGAATCGAACTGGAACTCGATACCATCGCCTCGATTAAGACATTTAATCCCGCTGACGGCTCTTCACTCTGGGAGCACCGCATTATCATCGTATTGCCCATAAAGAAGGCCCGGCCCCAAAAGGCGCTGGCGATGACCGAGGAGCTGCTTCTTAATAATTTCGTGGACTTAGAGCCCGGCGATTATGTGGTGCACACCCGTCACGGCATAGGGAAGTTTTTAGGCCTGCAAAGAATCAAGCTGCACGACAGCCCCAAGGACCATCTTGTCATAGAGTACGACCTCAATGAGAAGCTCTACGTACCTGTTGAAGAGATGCATCTGGTGCAGAAGTATATCGCGTTTCATATCCGCAGGCCGAAGCTCTACCGGTTAGGGTCAAAAGAGTGGGAGCGGACAAAGCTGCGGGCGAAGAAGGGGATCCAGAAGCTTGCCTGGGACCTCTTGTCGCTTCAGGCTATGCGTATGGCTGTCCCCGGGTTTGCCTACGATAAAGACAGCGACTGGCAGGCGCAGTTTGAAGCAACCTTTCCGTACCAGGAAACGCCGGATCAGTCAAAAGCAGCTCTTGAAGTCAAGAAGGACATGGAGTCGCCCAGGCCAATGGATAGGCTCTTGTGCGGGGATGTCGGCTACGGGAAAACCGAAGTTGCGATGCGCGCGGCTGTCAAGGCAGTCCTGAATAATAAGCAGGTGGCATACCTTGTGCCTACGACGATCCTTGCCGAACAGCACTATCACAATTTTTCCCAGCGCGTAAAAGAGTTTCCCATCCGGGTTGCGCTTCTCTGCCGTTTCAAAACACATAGGGAGCAAAGGGAGATTGTCCGCGGCCTGGCGCAAGGCTCGGTTGATATCGTAATAGGCACGCACCGGCTCTTGTCCGGCGACGTCGTCTTTAAGGACCTTGGCCTGGTGATTATCGACGAAGAGCAGCGTTTCGGGGTACGGGCTAAGGAGAAATTAAAGGCGTTGCGGCTGACTTCTGATGTATTGACCCTTACTGCAACCCCTATTCCCCGGACGTTATACATGAGCCTTATGGGCGCAAAAGACCTTTCGGTCATCAATACCCCTCCCCAAAACAGATTGCCTATCAAGACGATTGTGGTAGAATATGACGAAGATATCATAAGGCAGGCGATTACCAGGGAGTTGCAGCGTAAGGGCCAGGTTTTCTTTCTGCATAACCGCGTGCAAGATATCGAGAAGGTTCAGGCAAGGCTTACGCGCCTGCTCCCCGAGGGGACAAGGCTGGCTATCGCCCACGGCCAAATGCTCCCGAAAACCCTGGAAGCAGTGATGCTTGAGTTTATCCAGGGCCGGATAGACGTATTGATCTCTACCATGATTATCGAGTCTGGCATCGATATCCCCAATGCCAATACCATTATCGTACACAATGCGCATATGTTCGGGTTGTCGGACTTGCACCAGCTGCGCGGAAGGGTAGGAAGGTTTGACCGCGCTGCCTACTCTTACTTTCTTATCCCGCATCAGGAAATACTTAATGCCGATGCAAAGAAGCGGCTTGCGGCGGTCCAGGAATATGTGCATCTGGGTGCGGGTTTTCGGATCGCCATGGAAGACCTTGAGATCAGAGGCGCAGGCAACCTGCTTGGCGTACAGCAGCACGGGTTTATTGCTGCGGTGGGCTTTGACCTTTATTGCAGGCTCTTGAGGGAAGCAGTTGCAACCTTAAAGGAAGCGGTTACATCGTAAGGAGGGCTCAATGAGGGCAACAAAGAAGATCCAGGTGTGTATAATTGCCATACTGCTTGGCGCAGGCGCGGGTATCCAGCCGTGTATGGCGCAAAAAAAGATAATCGCGGTAGCCAATAATGAAGTCATCACCCAGAAGGACCTTGAGGATTTTACGCGTTTCATGCGCATCCAGCTATCCCAGCAGTACCAGGGCAAAGAGCTTGAGGCAAAAATGCAGTCTATGAAGCTGGACCTCGTGGATAAATTAATCGAAGACCGCCTGATTCTTCAGGAAGCGAAGAAGAACAAGGTGGCTGCAGATGCGAATCAGGTCAAGGCAAAACTGGAAGAGATAAAGAAACGCTATGGCTCTAATATGGCGTTTCAGGATGCAATCGCAACGCAGGGCCTGGTTGAAGCCGACATAGAAGAGCGCCTTAAGGAACAGATGAGCATGTATGAATTTATCCAGCAGAAGATAAAAAGCAGGATTATCGTCAAGCCCGAGGAGGTAACTGAATTTTTCAATACCCATAAAGAAGAATTCGTGGTTGGGCCGCAGCGTGAATTTGAATCGGTTGCCGCGCGCAGTATGCAGGCAGCGGAAGGGATACGTGCGCAACTACAGGCAGGAAAGACCATGCAGGAAGTTGCCGAGGCCGATGGCCTTAGCGTTACAAGCATTACCTCAAGCAGGCAGGAACTTAAAAAAGAGATCGGGGATGCGGTGTTTGGTCTTAAAGAAGGACAGGTCAGCCAGCCGCTAAGAATAGAAGGGGCCTATTATATTTTCAGGCTCACGCGCATCATTGCGTCAAGGAGCCAGGAAATAAGCGAGGTCCAGGATGCGATATACAGGCTGTTGTTTGAAATGAAGTTCCAGGAAGATTTAAGAAAGTGGCTCGATGAAGTCAAAAAAAATTCGTATATCAAGATCTTCTAGGCGCGTCAGGGTCGGCATTACTATGGGGGACCCCTCGGGCATAGGCAGTGAGATTATTGTCCGTTCTTTGGCCTCTTTGGGCCCTATAGCCGATGTCACGATCATCGGCGATGCCTTTGTGTTTAGTAAGGTAACGTCTTGTGTGCGCCGCAAGCTCGCATGCGCGTTTATAGACCTGCATAATGTCAGGCGAATGGATTTTTCGTTCGGTACGATAAAAGCAGAATATGGCAAGGCATCTGTTGACTACCTGGATAAGGCCATGGACTTACTGAAAGATAAACAGCTGGACTGTCTGGTTACTGCGCCGATATCCAAAGAGGCGCTTTCTTTGGCAGGTATTCCTCTTACCGGGCATACCGAGTATCTTGCGCGCGCAGCCTCTGCGAAAAGGGTGGTAATGATGCTGCTTAATAAATTCCTCAAAATAAGCCTAGTGACAAGGCACCTGCCTTTGCAGCAGGTTTCTCGCAGCATTCACAAGCGCTTGATTAGGGAGACATTGTTACTTACGCGCAACGCGCTCACAAGTTTATTCTTAATCCGCAAGCCCCGCATTGTCATTTGCGGTCTTAATCCCCATGCGTCAGATAACGGCGTATTGGGCCCGCAGGAACACAGCGTAATCATGCCTGCGTTAAAAGGCATGGGTGGGAAAAAAGGAATTGTTGACGGCCCGCTATCCGCGGATGTAGCGCTCTACAAACTACTGCGCAAAGAATATGACGCGGCAGTAGCCATGTATCACGACCAGGCATTGATTGCCCTTAAGCTCCTCGATGCTTCTACGGGAGTTAATATTACGCTTGGCCTTCCTTTTGTGAGGACTTCTCCTTTACACGGAACCGCATTCGATATTGCCGGAAAGCACTGTGCCAATGCCCTTTCCATGCAGGCAGCCATACAAACAGCCATACAATGTTGCGCAAACCTAAAAAACGCCTAGGCCAGCATTTTCTCATTTCTCCCCATTTTAAGCAGAAAATAGCACAGAGTTGCGATATTGGTAAGGGCGATACAGTGCTTGAGATAGGGCCGGGAAGAGGAGAGCTGACCGTTATTTTAGCTGAAATGTGCGCTTCGTTGGTGGCAGTTGAATTTGACCGGGAACTGGCAGCGTTGTTGAAAGATAAATTCAAAGATAAGCCTTCAGTGGAGATAATAGCCGGCGATATACTGCGTTTTGACCCGGCCGGTTATTTCAAGAACCATAGCGGGAAAATCAAGGTCATCGGCAATATCCCTTACCAGATTACCAGCCCCATTATTCAGCACCTCATAACGCAGCGCAATTGTATCGAATCGATAGGTATTACGATTCAGAAAGAGCTCGGAGAGCGCCTCACCGCTACACCTGGCTCAAAAACATACGGAGCATTCAGCTGTTTTGTGCAATATTATACCGAAGCAAAACTGTTATTTGTGATAAAGAGAGGTTGTTTCTATCCGGCGCCGAAAGTGGATTCCTGTTTTGTCCGCCTCAAAATCAGAACAGAGCCTGCGGTTAAGGTTAACGATGAAGCGTTGTTTTTCCGTATTATCAGAGCGGCTTTTAATAAAAGGAGAAAAACCTTGCGGAACAGCCTTCAGGAGGTGGTAGGCGCAGAAATCATAGAAAAGTTTTTTGGCCTTCGTCATATCGATAGGAATACCCGTCCTGAATCCCTTTCTCTTGAAGAGTTCGCGTACTTGTCCCGATTGTGCGGCTGAACTTTTATGAAAATTCTTCTTGCAAATCTAGGCAAATAACTATAAAATAAAATATTAAGAAGAATACGCTTTCTATTAAATATTCTTTAGTTTCAATGGGTTATAGTTGAAGATAAAAAAGGGGTAATGCATGTATGAGGCATATTGGGAATTAAGCGAGAAACCGTTTGAGAATACTCCTGACCCCCGTTTTTTGTATTATTCCCAGGAGCACAAAGAAGCACTTGCGCGGTTGCTCTATGTAGTGCGGGAACGCAAAGGGGGAGGCCTTCTTACCGGAGAATACGGAAGCGGTAAAACCCTGCTTAGCCGTGTATTATGGCAGGAGCTTCAGCAGGAGAATAAATACCAATCGGTATTTATTCTCAACCCCCGGCTTTCAGGGCTTGAGTTTATCCAGGAGATTACCCATCAGCTTAGCGGCGGAGGCCAGGAAGCCACTTCAAACAAGGCCGATCTATTCCACGCGCTCCACAAGATCTTATATTCCAACCATAATGTGGGCAGGCACTGCGTGATTATGATTGATGAGGCGCAGGCAATCCAGGATAAGGACACGCTTGAGGAGTTGAGGCTATTATTAAATTTTCAGCTCGACAATGCGTTCCTCCTTACGATTATCTTATTGGGCCAGCCGGAACTAAAGATTATGGTCAATAATATGCCGCAGCTTGCCCAGAGGATGGCAGTACGTTATCATTTGGTTGCGCTCGGAGAAGAGGAAACGCGTGAATATGTTGCCCACCGGTTAATGGTGGCCGGCGTAAAAAAACCCCTTTTTGACGAGAAAGCACTTAAACTTGTCTTTAGTACTTCGCAAGGGATCCCCAGGCGGATAAATACGATTTGTGACCTTGCCCTTTTGGTCGGCTACGGCAACGGCGTGAAGGTTATCGATGAGAAGACTATTTCAGGGATTGCCGAAGACCTGCAGGATACAAAAACAGGCCCTCATAATGTCGGAATGCACGCACCGGGCAAACCGGTTCAGATCGAGCCGGACAGCAACAAGCCCGAACGGCACGGACCAAAATAACGATAACGCCTAAATGTTTCGAATTTCCGATATCCTCAAAAGGCACAAGGAACCTGAAGGAGAAAAACCGGCAGAGGCAGGATCGCCGAAACAGGAAACTCCTTCTGTGCAGCCGCAAGAACCCCAGGGCACGCAACCCGCCAAGCAAGTCAGTATCTCTTCTTCTTTAGACAAGGAAGCAATCAAAGTAAATGCTATCGATGTGACCAGGCTGTATGAATCTGCGCTTGAAAAGGCTAGGGAGATGTATAGGCCCAAGACAAGCTATGAGCCTGACTTTCTGCTGGGATTTTCCGCGATAGTCGAAAGCTTCGTTGATTTACTGAAAGAAAACAACAAGGAGCTTCTTACATACTGTGTTGCCGAGTTTAAGGAATTAGGGGATTATCTTTACTACCATGCGGTCAATGTCGCCATTATTTCCGTAGAAATAGGCATCGGTATAGGCTTCGAACGCAGCCGTTTGATAGAGCTGGGGATTGCCGGGTTTGTCCATGATATCGGGCTCGTTAAATACCTAGACCTTGCCCATAAAAAAGAAGTCCTTACCAAAGAGGAATACGAGATGCTTAAACAGCACCCTAAGGCAGGGTATGAAATTTTAAGCAAACTTGGCAAGGATACTATCCCTCCCATAGTGCTTGAGGTGGTCCTGAAAGAACACGAGCGGCTCGACGGCACAGGATACCCCAACGGCCTTAAGGGCAATGAAGTCGATGAGTTCGCGCAGATAATCGGCCTGGCTGATAAATATGAGGCGATGATTCACGACAGGCCTTTCCGCAAGAAATACTCATCGCTTGAAACGGTTAAGGAGATATTAAGCTATAAGAATGAGTTCGATATCCGGTTTATCAAAACGCTCATTGAGCATTTCGGCGTGTTCCCCCTGGGGACTTCCGTGCGGCTCAACACAAAAGAGGTAGGGGTCGTAATAAAGGATAACCGGCGCTCTCCTTTAAGGCCCACGGTTAACATTGTATATGATGCGTACGGTAAACCGTTGAAAGAGCCTAAGACAATCGACCTATCCCTCAATCCGGTGGTGTATATCGAAGAGTCGCTTACGACGGTTTCCCAGGAAAACCAACAGGCAAAAAAAGAACCAGGCTCTGATACCAAGGCGTAACGCAGGCGATGTTTAAAATAAAAAAATCATACCTTCTCGGTCTTGCTTCTTTGATAAGCCTACTTGTGTTCATTGCTTTTTCTTTGTATCTGGTAAAGCTGCATAAAGAGCTGCGACGCAGCGAAAAGTTAAAAAGCGCCCTGCAGCAGTCGGCAGCCGTTGCCAACCGCAACGTACAACAGTCAGCTGAAGAACTTTCAAGGGTGCGTAGCGAACTTTCCGAGACGCGCGCCGCAGTTGTGCGCATCGAGCAAACACAGGTTGGGCCTTTGCAGGAAAAGGCAGAGAATATGAAGGAGAGCCTTTTGATCAGGGATGCGCAGCTGGCTGAGCTTAAGAAAGCCCTAGAGGTTAACGAAGAAGCAAATGCGCTGCTTCGCGCCAAGAATGAATCGCTGTCTAATCAGTTGGAGGGCCTCAAGACAGAATACGGGGCAACGCAGGACCAGAAACCTGCGGCAGGAGAAACAGCCCGTCAACGCGATAAAAAGTCATTAGTAAGTTCCCGCGCACCGGATCGCAAAAGCGCAAAAGAAATCGAGGCCCTTACGCGCAAGATATCCGAAATGGCCGCATATTCAAAGAAACAGGATGATGAGATAAAACTGCTTCGGCTTAAAGTGGGCAAACTGGAGAATACGGTTGATACCCTTGAAAGGGAATTATTTTTAGCGCGCGCAGAGGTGGTTGAAAAAAGGAGCACGGTTGACCTGCTTAATGTCCAGAAGGAAATGCTTAGCGCCGATATCACGCAATGGAACCGGGAAAGGACGAGGCTTGAAAAAGCAAAGGATTTGCAGATTGAAAAGGCAGGGCTCCTGACAAAAGTCGACTCGCTTACAAAGGCATTGAACGCCAAGCAGAAACAGATGGGTGCCTTGAAAGAAAGTATAAAATCCCTCAATAACGACGTCGTGCGCAGGGACGAAAAGGTACGCGGCCTTGAAGCAAGCCTCCTTACTGTGGATTCCCAGCGCAAGGAGCTGCAGGAGCAACTGGTTAACCAGCAGGTCCTTTTGGAAGAGGCAAGCGCCCTAAGCGGCGGTTTAAAGGATAGGCTTTCGGAACTTTCCCGGAATGATATTCAAAAAATGTTAAACCAGCAAAAAATCGTTATCTGGTCGCCCGACATTTCTGAACTTGATAAGGCCGGCATTCAGGCGTCGTGGGATATAACGTCAGACAG
>JAQUON010000008.1 GCA_028717045.1 Candidatus Omnitrophota bacterium
CCCGATTCAATGCTAGAATTGAAATTTTACCTGCCTCCTGATGCCGATCCCATCAAGGCCATAGGCAGGGTAGTCTGGAGAAGCGAGATTGTGGTTGCCGATGACAAAAGAACCAGGTTTGACGCAGGAATTGAGTTTCTTGAAATAAGCGATACCGATAGAACCAAAATTACCCAGCATGTATTCTCTTTGCTGCAACAGGGCCGGGAATAATTACATAGCGCGCTTTCCTTTCCAGGTTATCCAGGACCTTTCTTACATTTCCACCTGATTACTATTTAAGGAGTTATGCACAAGCCCGTACTTTTATCTACACTGTCTCCTTACAACCGCGAGGATGTGCAGCTGGGGCTTTGTTATCTAAAAGCCTACTGCGTAAAGCATATGCCGGCTGCATTGCCTAGGATTCCCGTTTTTGTGAAGGTGTTCCCGGCGCATTTTCCCGCAGAGCGGGCAGCAGAGGCGTTATTACACAGGCACCCTGCCATACTGGGGTTTTCCTGCTATGTATGGAACGTGACAAAAATCATTGCAGTCGCCCGTGCGATAAAAAGAAGAGACCCTTTTATAAAAATCATAGTCGGAGGCCCTGAAGTTTCTGTGCGTTCAGGGTTGCTTTTGCGCCAGGAGAGAGCTATTGATATTGTAGTCAGGGGAGAAGGAGAAGCAACATTACTTGAGCTGCTGCAGAGCATTATCGGTGGACGTATGCCGTTATCCCGTGTGCGGGGCATAACCTACCGTGCCAGCGCAACGCGTATACGCGTAAATCCCGAAAGGCCTGCGCTCGCAGACCTCGATTCAATACCATCCCCCTATTTAGAAGGCATAATCAAGGGCAAGAAAAATGATATCCTCCCCGCCGAAACTATGAGAGGATGCCCTTATCGCTGCCATTACTGTTATTACCATAAGGATTTCCCGAGACTCAGGTTTTTTTCTCTTAAACGGATCGAGCGCGAACTCCGCTGCATTCTTGCTCAAGACCCTGCAGAAGTTTATCTTATGGATCCGACTTTTAATATAAACCGGAAAAGGGCAAAAGACATTTTGCGTATTTTTAAAAGGCACAACAGGAGTTCGAGACTGCACGTAGAATTGAAGGCAGAGCTACTGGATGAAGAGATGGTCCGCCTGCTTAAGCAGGCGAACGCAACTTTTATTGAAATAGGAATCCAGAGTACCGATAGGCAGACATTAAGGATTGCGAACCGGAAGCTCGGGAAAGGGGCGTTTAGAAAAAATATAATGCGTTTGAATAAAGAACACCTGCCTTATCAACTGCAGATGATCGATGCCCTCCCAGGGCATACCTATTCCAAAGTAAAAAAATCAATCGACTGGCTTTTTATGTGTAAGCCTTCCCAGGTAGCCATTATGAAACTGATGCTTCTGCCGGGAACATTTCTGCGTCGCTATGCCCGCCGCTTAGGGTTACAATTCGATAGGCATCCGCCGTATTATGTACGCCGCAGCAGGACTATGACACAGGAGGAACTTAAAAAAATCGATGGGTTGCGCCATGCGATATTCCTTCTTTATGATACAGGGCTTTTGAGGGAAAGTATATTTGTAATCGCAAAGAAGCTTAAAATCGCCTTTTGCGACATTTTCGAAACGTGGCTACAGTGGGAATCCTCTTTTTTGGGGAGGGTAAGAAAAAATAGGCTGCAGTCAAGGATTGCGATGACTGCTATTCCGCGCTTTGTAAAATACCTCTGCGCGAGGAATAATAAAACCGACAGTTATGCCGATATGTATCCTGCGGTAAGGAACGATCTGGCAACGTACTGTGTTGCGGAATTAAAGAGGGCAACGGGAGACCATAATGTCAACAGCCCAGTCAGTCAAAAGAAAAAGAATCGATAATAACCTTACTCTTATTCATTTCCAGAATTACCCTTTAAGTACCAATTTGGGCGCCGCATACCTGGCGTATGGCTTGGATAAAGCGCGCATACCTTTCCGGCTTAAAATTTTTGGCCAGTATGGATTCCGTATCAATTTAGGCAATATCTACCGTTTTTTTGCCGATTCCGGAAAGATTATTGCAGTTGGCTGTATGTCGCACATGTTACCGTACGTGATAGCAGGGTTAGAGAGATTAAAGAGGGCCTTTCCCGATAAAATCGTCATTTTGGGAGGTATCGGCCCTACCGAGGTCGCCGAAGATATTATTCGGGAATTTCCCTTTATTGATTTTGTGATAAAAGGCTGCGGTATCGAACCCCTACCTCAATTGGTTGGTATGCTTTTGAAGGGAGAAAATACTTTCCACTCTATCGGCGGCTTGGTATATAGAAACGGTTCCGGCATAATAAGCAATAATCGCCACAAAACCTCAAGCAGGGCGATACTGAACGCCGTAGCAGCGTTTCATCTTGTGCCGGGCGCAACACAGTGCAGATATTTCGATCTCTTTACTTCAGCCGGCTGTTGTTATCAATGTACCTTTTGTCAGTCCCCCGTAGTGGGAGGGCGCGATATCGTATTCAGGGACATCGATCGCGTTATAGACGAATTGAGATTAATCATCAAGATGAAGGGGAATAAGAGGTTCGGTTTCTTTCTTACCGATGAATCGTTTGTGGTTAACAGAAAAAGGGTGTATGCCTTTTGTCGGGCGCTGCGTCAAAACCGCCTCAACATACCCTGGAGCTGTTATGGCAGGGTGGACAGGATGGATGAAGGGCTCTTGCGTACCTTGGCAGAAAACGGCTGCCAGGAACTTCTCTACGGGTGCGAATCCGGCTCCGAGAGGGTATTGAAGAAAATCAAAAAAGGTTTTTCCGTTGCCGATATGATGAAGGTGGTAGTTTTATCTAAGAAATACGTAAAAGTCATCGCTTCGTTCATCTGCCTATATCCATTTGAAACGAAAGAGGACTTCCTGGAAACCCTCTCTTGTATAGTGTATTTAGAAACAAAGGGCATCAGGGTGCAGTTGCACCCACTGGCGCCCATTAAGAACTCTTTACTCTTTCAGGAATACAAAAAGAGCCTGTTTCTTACCTCTAAGGTAAAATCCACATTCCATCCTTTAATCAACCGGGTGCCTGTGCAGTGCCGCCGTTTGGTAAAACGCTATCCCGACATTTTCTATTTTTATTACTCGTACCGGCCTAAAGACTTTGAGGCGATAACCCGGCTGCTCCCGGAGGCCCTAAAAATAAACTACTATGACGCCAGCCGGGTGGAACTGTAAAGATAAGCTGTGCAAGGAGCCTGCGAGAAACGGGGATATCGCTATGCATAAAAATGGAACACGCAAGGGTTTAACTCTGGTTTTTTTTCAACATTACCCCTCAGTTGCTAATTTAGCTGCCGCTTACCTTGCATTTGGCCTTTATACACAAAAAGTGCCTTTTAGGATTAAGGTATTCAGGCTATATACGTACAAGAACAGCGGGTTGTTAAAGAAGCTGTATCGTTTTTTTACCAAGACGGAAAAAGTCGTCGCTATTGGTTGTTTCTCGCATATGTTGCCGTACGTGATAGCCGCCTTGAAACAATTAAAAAAACATTACCCTGAAAAGCTTGTTATTTTGGGAGGTATCGGCCCTACCGAGGTCGCCGAAGATATTATTCGGGAATTTCCCTTCATTGATTTTGTGATAAAAGGCTGTGGCATCGAACCTTTGCCCAGGCTTGCCGGAGCGCTCTTAAGGGGGGGGCGTGATTTCAGCGATATCAGCGGCTTGGTATATCGAAACGGCAGGCATATAATGAGCAACCCGGTTACTCCTGCATCCAAGGAAGCCTTTCTTAATGCGATTGCCTTTTTCCATCTTGTCCCCGGGGCCTTACGGGCCACACAGTACGATATCCTCACCGCAAGAGGCTGTATTTATAAATGTACCTTTTGCCAGATACCGGTATTGGGTGGCGGCCGTATTGAATATAAGGATATTTGCAAGGTGGCGGGCGAATTAAAATTGTTGTTGCGGGCGAGAAAGAATAAGCGCTTCCATTTTTCGGTTATCGACGAAGCATTTGTGGTGAACAGAAAAAGGGTGCAGGCATTCTGTATGTTGCTTAGACGCAACCGTCTGGTTATGCCTTGGAGTTGTTATGGCCGGATAGACAGAATGGATGAAAAACTCATGCGTACCCTTTCGGACAATGGATGTGAGAGGATTTTCTACGGCTTTGAGTCAGGCTCGGACCGGATATTAAAGAAGGTCAACAAAGGCTTTTGTGTCGCCGACGCAATAAGGGCAATACTTTTATCAAAAAAATATTTTAAAAAGGTCATAGCCTCTTTTGTGTGTATGTATCCTTTTGAAACAAAGAAAGATTTTCTAAAAACGCTCGCCTGTATGGCTTTCTTGGAATCAAAGGGGATAGAAGTGGCGCTGCATCCTCTGGCTCCCATCAAAGATTCCCTGCTTTTCCGGCGCTACGGTAAACATCTGTCCCTTACCTCCGGGATAGAATCAACGTTCCATTCAAGAATAAACCGGATGCCGCAGGAATGCACGCAGTTAATAAGGCGGTATCCGCATATTTTTTATTTGTACTATTTCTATAAAGTTAAAGACGTTACGAATTTGACCAGATTGCTTGCGTTCGGGATGAAAATGAATCACGGCCGCAGGTACGTAGTGAAATATGGCCTATAATCAAAAGGGATCGTCCCTATTGAAGATTTTTGCATCGCATATCTTGTTAATGCCATTTATCCAGATTCCTGTATTGGATTGCTTCGCAAATGTGTTGTGCGGAAATAAGCTCCGATCCCTCCAGGTCCGCAATCGTACGGCCCACCTTTAGTATTTTATCGTAAGCCCTCGCAGAGAGCTTTAATTCATTGAGTGCCATCTTTAAGAGCCCTCTTGCTTCTTCTCCTAGCATGCAATATCGCTCCGTCAATTTTGCCCCCATTCGGGAATTAAATAAGATACCGTGCTCCTTCAGACGCATTTTCTGAATAGCCCTGGCTTTTTCAACCCTTGCCCGTATTGCCGCAGACGGCTCGGCAAGTTTACGTTCGGTGAGTTCTTTATATTTTATAGGTGGAATTTCAAGATGGATATCGATTCTATCCAGCAGGGGACCGGAGATTTTTCCCAGATAGGCCGCAATCTTGGCGGGATTACATCTGCATGCCCTGCGCGGGTCGGTTGAATACCCGCACGGACACGGGTTCATTGCGCCTACAAACATAAACGAAGCAGGGAAGGTCGATGTTTTTGCAATTCTTGATATTCGGATCAGGCCTTCTTCCAGGGGCTGCCGTAATGCCTCTAGCGCCGCACGGTTAAATTCAGTCAATTCATCCAGAAACAATACCCCTCCATGCGCAAGGCTTATTTCTCCGGGCTGGGGGATGCTTTGGCCTCCGATAAGCGCGGTTTCTGATATGGTGTGATGAGGCGAGCGAAACGGCCGCACGCCGATTATTCCCTGTTTGTGCGGCGCCATAATACCGGCTACCGAGTGCAGTGTAGTGATCTCGAGGGCTTCTTGGAGGCTTAATGCAGGCATTATCGAAGGAATCCGTTTAGAAAGCATACTTTTGCCGCTTCCCGGCGGTCCGATCATCAGGATGTTGTGGTTGCCGGCGACAGCAACCTCAATTGCCCTTTTAGCCATATACTGGCCTTTCACTTCAGAGAAATCAAGAGGATAGTGCGAACTTTTGTGTAGCATCTCCTCAATATCCGTTTTAAACGGCGTATGCATGCTTTGGTTATGTAGGAATTCTATTGTTTCCGCGAGGCTCTTCATCGGCCATACGCAGACGTCTTTTACCACAGCCGCTTCCATTGCGTTATCCTCAGGGACCACGATGCCTTTAACGGCATGTTGGCGCAGAGATAGGGCGATAGGCAGTATTCCTTTTACGGGACGCAGGTGTCCATTAAGGGACAATTCTCCCAATAAGCAGTAATTCTTCAGGTGTTCGGTAGAGATTTGCCCGTTTGCAGCCAGTATGCCTAAGGCAATCGCAAGGTCGAACGCAGCCCCCTCTTTTTTGATATCCGAAGGCGCAAGGCTAACCGTGATTCTGTCTATAGGCCATGCAAAACCCGAGTTTTTAATTGCCGATTTTACTCTTTCCCTGCTTTCCCTCACTGCAGTGTCTGCCATCCCGACTATAGTAAAGATTGGCAGCCCGCTTGATACATCCGCTTCTATCTCAAGAGGATAAGCCTCTATTCCTAGCAAGCCAAAGGCCAAGACTTTCGCGACCATCCCCGATCCTTTTTATAGTTGGATTATTATTAATACGCCTATAACAAAATAATAGACGCGGCAAAACCGATATTCTCACTTAAATAATTGGCACAGAGGGAAAATGCTTGCTTTTTTAGTTTCCTAGTATATAATTACCCCTAAAGGGGCACGGCAATGAAGATGAAAAATTTCAGGGCTTTTCTGGTGGCATTATTAGTCGGGATAACCGCCTTTAGCGTCATAAAATTTATCATGACGCAAAAGGAGAATATAGAGCTCTCTCGGGGCCTGCAGTCTTTAAAGGCCGAAGTCAGCTCTTTGCAGTATGAGAAAGGAAAGTTGTTGCATTCCATTGAGGCCGAAAAAGAAGCGCAAAGGGTCTTAAGCGAAGAAAACGCAGAGTTAACCAAAACCCTGAACCTTACCCAGGAGCAATTGCGCACATTTGATGCGGACCTTAAGGCTGCCCAGGAAGAGCTGGGCCGTCTTAACCTTGCAGTGCGTACTTTAAAAACGGAGAGCGAGGCATCCCGCAGCCAGAACGATTATTTAAAGGCGCAACTTGAGCAGCTTTCTCAAGAGAACGATGAGCTTAAAATAAAGCTTGGTTCTATTGCTGAACTAAAGAAGGCCATTCGGGAATTAAAAAGAAAACCGCGCAAGAGCCCCTTGGCTCAGCCACCGCAGCCCGGCGTAAAAAAAAATGGGAACCATAAAAGGCGCTTCCCCGGCAACCAAGGGTTTTTGCTGAAAAACGGAAAATCAACATATATACCGAAAGTATACATTGAGGTTTCTCCTGCTGCCCAATAATGCTAACGCAAGTATTCACTGAATTTATACACAATAAAATTTTTATCACCACCCTCTTGAGTTGGTTTATTGCCCAGTGCATCAAGGTAGGCATTGGCATTATCCGTTTCAGGAAGTTTGATTTTCGGTGGTTTGTGGGCACCGGAGGCATGCCTTCCAGCCACAGCGCAGGCGCTTCCTGCCTTGCAGCGGCAGTTGGTTTCCAATACGGTTTTGACAGCGTGTTTTTTGCCTTGGCAGCATCGTTTACTATTGTCGTAATGTTTGATGCGCAAGGGGTGCGGCGTGCCGCAGGCAAACAGGCGCGTATTTTAAACAGGATCATGGAAGATATATACTGGCAGAAGCGCATCGAGGATAACCGGTTGCGCGAACTTATTGGCCATACCCCGATAGAGGTTATCGCCGGATTTCTCTTAGGCATTGCCATCGCCTATCTTGCCCGATAAAATTTTGTTATAAAGTTAAAGGAGGAGACCTGTGAACAAACGAGTAGTAATAGTGGTTGTTGCATGCATGCTGTTGGTGGTTGCAGGCATTGCCTTGCGGGCAATCCTAACGCCACGCCAGGTTTCCATAGGGAAAATAACAGGAGGTGAATCAGCCGCAACCCTGCTTATGCAGGCAAAAGAATTAGAATCTAAAAACAGCATCCTTGAAGCGAAGCAGATATACCAACGATTGATCGGCGAATATCCTGCGTCCAAAGAGATACTCAACTGGCAGAAAAAAACCGAGGATTTAAACATCAGGCTGCTTTTTTCTTCCGTCCTTACCCCTAAAAGTACTTTATATGAAGTCAAGCCAGGCGATACCCTGACCAAGATTTCCAAGGCATTCAACACAACGGTCGAACTGATTAAAAAGGGGAATAACCTTACGGATGACACAATTATCCCGGGGAAGAAACTAAAAATCTGGACAGCTCCTTTTACGATTTTTGTGGATAAATCACAGAACGTCCTTATTCTAAAAAGCGACGACGAAATTATTAAAACGTATGTAGTTGCTACCGGTGCAAATAATTCTTCCCCCATAGGCACGTTCAAAATCACCAATAAACTGCAGAATCCCACCTGGTTTAAGGCCGGTGCAGTGGTTCCTTCCGATAGCCCGGAGAACATCTTGGGTTCCCGCTGGCTTGGTTTTGACCTTGCCGGTTACGGTATCCACGGCACAACCGATCCCCAAAGCCTTGGGAAACAAGTGACACAAGGCTGTGTGCGAATGTCGAATCAGGACGTAGAAGAGGTATACAGCATTGTTCCTGTCGGGACCGAAGTTACCATTGTCGACTAACCTTTTCCTATAAGAGTACGATGAGCGGCTTAGATTTCGAAAAACCAATTCTGGAACTGGAAAAAAAGATAAAGGAATTGAGGTCATTTATTGCCGATAGGAAAATCGATCTTTCTTCGGAACTGAAAAACCTTGAGGTCAAACTTGAGGATTTAAAGAAAACGACGTATACCGCCATGACGCCTTGGCAAAAAGTACAAATTGCCCGCCATCCCCAAAGGCCCTATACCCAGGATTATATCACGATGATGATGAAGGGGTTTCTTGAGTTACACGGCGATAGGTTATTCGGCGATGACCGGGCGATCATAGGCGGACTCGCTAAGCTCGACGAACAAAAAGTAATAGTAATGGGCCACCAGAAAGGAAGGGATACCAAAGAGAACATCAGCCGTAATTTCGGGTGCGCGCATCCTGAAGGGTACCGAAAGGCATTCCGGTTGATGCAATTGGCGGAAAGGTTTGACATGCCGGTAGTGATTTTTATAGATACGCCGGGCGCCTATCCAGGTATCGGCGCGGAAGAACGCGGCCAGGCACAGGCGATAGCCTTTAACCTGAAGGAGATGATGGGGATTGCGGTCCCTATTGTGGCTATTGTGATCGGCGAAGGCGGCTCAGGAGGCGCTTTGGGGGTCGGCATAGCGGATAGGGTTTGCGTATTGGAGAATGCATATTACTCTGTTATTTCTCCTGAGGGGTGTGCGGCAATTCTCTGGAAAGAGGGTTCAAAGGCGCCTGAGGCAGCAGAGGTTTTAAAGCTTACTGCCCAGGATCTTCTTGAGATGGGCATTATTGACGAGATTATTCCCGAACCGTTAGGCGGAGCACATCGCGACCCCGCAAAGATGGCGTCCTTTGTCAAGGAGCGGGTTCTTAGCGATATCAAAGAACTGCGCGCGCTTGAGAAGGGAGCACTTTTAAGGTTACGGTACGACAAATTCCGCCGCATTGGTAAATTTACATGAAAGAGCAAGAATTAATACTGCTGGGGCTGCTGAAAGAGAAGCCAAAACACGGCTACGAGATAAAAAAGGAAATAAAAAATATTGTATATCTCTTTACCGGTCTAGACTTGCAATCGATATATTACCCGTTAAAGATCCTGGAAAAAAGGGGGCTGATACAAAAATCAGTGAGCCGTTGCGGGAAAAGGCCGGCGCGTGTGGTATATGCGCTTACCTTAAAAGGCGAGAACCGCTTCCATGAGTTGATCAACCGCAGTTTTTTGAGTTTCAAGCGGCCCCAGTTTAGCCTTGATGTGAGTTTATACTTCTTGCGTTATGTCAAACCTGTTCTTGCCAAACGGAAATTACGGGCCCGCCAGCTCATTCTTAAGAAGCTCTACGGAGAATTAAAAGATGCCGCTGAATCCCTTAAGAAAAAAAATCCCGAGTCTTCTCTCCCGCGCATCCTTGAGCATAACCTGGAGATGGTCGGCGCGGAATCTACTTTTGTGTCCCAGCTCATCAAGACTCTTTAATAGCATGCGTAAGGCCCGCAAGGCCTTTTGTGCTGTAGAAGCAAGCTCTTTTGTATATAACTCCGTACACCTATAGAGAGGCCTCGGGAAGGCAATGCTCGGTGCGGTAAGCGCGTTTTACGAATATATTGACAATAGAAGACCGATTATATATTATAAAATCAAAATCACCGTAAAATAGGCATTCGTACCGTTACGTACTGTACACGCCGCAAGCCATATGGAAATCATCGAATTGCTTTTACAAAAAGGCCTTGTTACTTCCGGACAGATAGAGAAAGCCAGGGAAGAAGTTAAACGCACAGGCAGTAAGCTCGAAACTGCGCTTGAAAAACTCGGCTTTATCGACGGTGAAGATATCGCGCAGGTGCGTGCCGAAGTCATAGGCGCCGCATATATGAACTTAAGCGACTATGTGATTGATGCCGAGTTATTGAGCGTTATCCCGGAAAAATTGATTAAAAAATATAACGTAGTGCCCCTCTTTAAGATCCAGGAGGTATTGACCGTGGCCATGGTTAATCCTCACGATGTGGAGGCATTAGATGCGATCCGCCGTGCAAGCGGCATAGAGACAATAGATTCCGTGTTGGCCTCCGAAGAAAACATTCAAAAAATCCTCGACGCTCATTTCGGCGTGGCCAAGACCGTAGAAGAAATCGTAAAGACCATTGATAAGGAGCACCCCCTTTATTCTAAGGGAGGGCTTTCGGAGGTTGCCGAAGAGCCGCCGGTCATCCGGTTGACTAATATCCTTATTATGGAGGCTGTAAAAGAACGGGCTTCCGATATCCATATTGAGCCGGAACAGGACTTGGTGCGCATACGGTATAGAATCGACGGCATCTTACACGAAGTGCATACCCTGCCCAAGAAATTACAGAGCGCCTTGATTTCCCGCGTTAAGATATTAGCCAATATGGATATTGCCGAGACCAGGAGAGCCCAGGACGGCAAGATTCGTTTTAAACTGGACACAAAAAAAGAGGTAGATATCAGGGTTTCCACTTTTCCCGTGGTGTACGGCGAAAATGTGGTGATGCGTTTATTGGACAGGGCATCCGTTGTGTTCGGTTTGGGGGATTTAGGCTTTTCTCAAGAGAATTTAGCAGCATTTAAAAAAATTATTCAGCAGCCTAACGGGATTATTCTGGTCACCGGTCCGACCGGCAGCGGCAAAACCACTACCCTGTATGCAGCCCTTTCTTCAATCAGCTCCATGGAAAAAAACATTATTACCATCGAGGACCCGGTTGAATATGAATTGCCCTTGATTCGGCAGACCCAGGTTAACCCCAAGGCAGGGATCACTTTTTCTAACGGCCTGCGCTCGATCTTAAGGCAGGACCCCGACGTTATTATGGTCGGAGAAATCCGCGATAAGGAAACCGCTGACATCGCAATCCAGGCGTCCCTGACCGGCCACTTGGTTTTTTCGACATTACATACCAACGACGCGCCTTCGGCATTAACGAGATTGATAGATATGGGAGTTGAGCCCTTCTTGATATCCAGCTCGGTGATCGGCGTATTGGCACAGAGGCTGGTGAGGACAATCTGTGTAAAATGCAAAGAGAGGCATGTTCCGGCAAAACTTCTATTGGAGGACCTGGGTTTGGACACGCAAGGCGAATTTTATAAAGGCTCTGGTTGCGGTAAATGCAAGAATACCGGCTTTATGGGCAGAATCGGCATATTCGAGTTCCTTTTGATTAATGAAGAAATGAAGAAATTGATAGAGGCAAAGAGCTCTTCCGATCAGATAAAAAAGAAGGCTATAGAGGCAGGTATGAGAACCCTAATCAATGCCGGCCTGGAAAAAGTAAAAACAGGAATTACCACACTGGATGAGGTGGTTAGGGTAACGGAGATAGAAAGATAAGGGATGGCGACTTTTCAATATAAAGCCAGGGACAAGTTTGGTAAGCCCATCAAGGGATTAATGAGCGCGCCTTCCGAAGGCGCAATAGCGCAAAAGCTTGCTACAATGGAGTATGTGCCTATTGCGATTAAGGAGATAAAGGAGCCGCCTGCCGCAGGTAAGCTATTCGGCGCTTTCAGGGGCGTAGGTTTTATAGACCTGAATATGTTTACGCGCCAGCTATCGAGTTTGCAGAAAGCCGGGGTGCCCCTTATTTCCGGTTTAAACGCCATTAGAGAACAGACAGCCAATGCTGCGCTGAGGGATATTGTGGGCCAGATGGTGAGGGATATCGAGGCAGGGGCGAGTTTATCCGCTGCGCTTAAGAACCATCCGCGCGTCTTTAACCCTCTCTATATCAATATGGTCAAATCCGGGGAGACCGGCGGCACGCTCGAACAAAGCCTGGAACGTTTGGTGACGTTGGGAGAACACGAGGAAAGGGTCCGCCTGCGTATCAGGGCTGCAACCCGTTATCCCATTATTGTGGTAGCTGCGATTACTATCGGGTTCTTGATACTGACTACCATGGTTGTGCCGCGCTTTGCCCAGATCTATGACCAGTTCACCGTTGCCTTACCGCTTCCCACGCGCATATTGCTTTGGATTAATTTCGTAGTGACAAAATTCTTCGTAGTCTTGCTTCTTATCGTAGCCGCATCCGTTGCCTTTTTTCGCAAAGTGACCCACAGAGAAAAAGGCAGGTATTGGTGGGATACGCTTAAGCTAAAGATACCCGTGTTCGGGCCTTTATTGCTTAAATTGATCATGTCAAGGTTTGCGCGCATCACGGGAACATTAATCCGTAGCGGCGTGCCGATACTACAGGTGCTAGAGCTGGCTTCCAGCGGCGCAGGCAATGCGGTGGTGGCAAGGACAATAGGCGACATTAAGAAAAGCGTCAATGAGGGCAAAGGTATGTCTAAGCCGATGCAGTCGACAATGATGTTTACGCCTATAGTGGTACAGATGGTGGCAATCGGCGAAGAAACGGGCAAATTGGACGAATTATTATTGCACGTGTCTGATTACTACGATTTAGAAATCGAATATACACTGAATAACCTCACCGCGCTCATTGAACCGTTGCTCATTCTGATCTTGGGGATTATAGTATTATTCATGGCGTTGGGCATATTCCTGCCCATATGGAATTTAATGAACGTGCTGAAGTAATAAGATTATAATGGCCAGGAAGGAGGTGGCAAGCCATATCATCTTACACAGCACCTACATACCACATGTCTTTTTGATAACTCACAAAAGAAAGGAGAGCACTATGTGCAACAAAAAGGGTTTTACACTGATTGAGCTGGTCATGGTAATTATTATTTTGGGAATCCTGGCAGCTGTGGCTATCCCCCGGTATTATGACCTGCGCCAGCAGGCACGGGAAGCAGCTGAAAAAGGCCAGGTCGGCGGTATCAGGACAGGGATACATACCTATTACGCAAATCATACCAGTTGGCCTACCATTTTGGATAATGCCACTGATGGAACCGTATGCAACGTGACGAACCGATGCTTTACGGAAGTCTTGGGCCAGGGAGGGATTACCACCGATTGGCGAAAGATTAATAGCACTGCGTACCAGGGTCCGCTTACCAATTATACCTATAACAGCACAGACGGTTCATTCCTGGAAGAAGAATAAAAGGTGAGGTGTATCGCGTTCACTTGTGCGTTTCGATAACACGTGCGCGATGCCACAGTAGGAAGGTCGGCGCTTTGAGGAAAAGGGGCGTTGTTTTACTTACTACAATAATATTAGTTGTGTTTGCTTCTCTTGTCGTAGCCGGGGTTACTGTATTTCTTACGCAAAGATTGTCCTACAATGTGGCTCGCAATAGAAGGGCTAGGTGTATGTATCTTGCGCAGGCAGGCATTCACGATGCAATATACTGGTTTCGTACGCATACAAAAACGGGAAACGGATATTTTTCATTGGGAGAAGTGAAGGTAGGCCTTCAGGAAAGCTTTGTACTTGGCGGGACAGATGCGGATTTATTTATGGTTAATACCTCTGTTTCCCGGATAAATCCCCTGTTTACTTCCGACTTCGTTGATATAAGTTTTCAGAATGCAACCGACTCGCGCCGGCTCACCATCGACCGCATCGTGGTTACGTGGAGCAGGCCGGGTACTGCAAGAAGGCTTCGGCGTATTTACATCAATGGCGTGATTAGGTGGTCGGGGAATTTGCGTTCTCCTGCCAGTTGCAATATTCAACCCGACTTTAGGGTTAATTCTGTCCCTAGTACTTATACGCTGATGCTCCGCTTTGATAACGATATGCGCAATACCGCTTACGTAGATACAGAGTTTATTATGGGGGATGGCTCAACGAGGCATGTAGTGGTGTACCCGGCATCCAACAATTTCGCGTTCACCGTAAAATCAACAGGGAAGATTTCCGGTTCGCCTATATATAGAACCGTGCAGGCCGCCTATAACCTGATGCCTTTAGTCCCCGGCGCGGCAAAAATACAAGATCATCGTGAAATTAATGCCGAGATTATTCCTTAGTAAAAAAGCCTTCAGTCTTGTAGAGCTTATCATAACCATCATTGTGCTGGCAATTGTCGGGATCCCCCTTTCTTTGTTGTTAAGCGGCCATGTCCTCGGCACGCTTCGTTGCGAAGAACTGGCGTTGGCGGATAATCTTGCACGTTTCGAAATGGAAGTTTTGTACAATATGCCGTACGAGAAGATAGAAAGTGCGCATTTTTTGCGCTATCAAGGGTATGACCTTGATGCGGTCAGAACTGTAGAATATGTGCATGGCTCGGGCCTGAGCGAAGAAAGCACTAAGAAGATAATAGTTGAGATGAGAAAACCGGGTTCGCCTGCAGCGCTCGCCAGGTACGCTACCTACCTTAGCAAAAACATACAGTATCCCTATTAGGAGGGAATGGCCTTTGCGAATGAGAATGCAGCAAGGCATGCTGCGCAGGTCGGGAAACACCCTTACCGAGACAGTTTTGGTAATTGCGGTTATTGCGGTACTCTCCAGCTGCGGGGTGTACCTTATGTTGTTTCTTCTGCAGGACGCCGCGTTTATCCCTCAGAAGCTCAATATAGATATGATGCTGCAGGATGCGATGGACAATATAGTCGAAGGGGATAGCAAGGCCAGGGGATTACGGTTCTGTACATACGTCGTTACTGCAGAGCCCAATCAGTTGGTTTTTGTCAACCAAGACAACCAGCGCATCCGATACAGGCTAAGTGCGCTGACGCTGAAGTTATACCGTTCCATTGACGGTAGCGCAGATACCCTTATTCCGTATTACACAAATACGGGAATGGATATTAATGGGTTGCAGGATACGGCGTTCAGGTATTATGATGCCAATGAATCTGTGGCCGCCAATCCGCTGGAGGTAAGGCGAGTCGTGGTTGGCCTAGAGGCACGGGGCCGGGTTGGCACATACGCAGGATGGCGATGCGATGCAACGGCAAGCACTTCGGTAGCCTTAAAACGATTTCAATAAACAAAAGGAGCGGGGATGATATTTTTAAGTTTGGCAGGAATAGTAGCGTTAACCTTCGGAGTTTTGCTTTTATGCGTTCCCGAGATGGTTTTTGCCGCAAGTAAAAAAATGAACAAGAAGCAGGACGATACCTTTATATCAGTCGATGACCACGTCCGCGCGTTCAGGGTGGGGGTGGCGTTATCATCGATACTGGTTTCGCTCGTATTGTTTTTTACGGTATACTATTTGATTGTTAGGTATGGCTGGTAATTTTTTTAAAAAACTTCTCAATATGCCAATGCAGAGTCGCGCCGAGACCATCTCTATTGATTTCGGCAAGGCCTTTATCAAGATCGCTCTTTTTCGTCCCTCAGGCCAACAGTGGATGCTTCTGGATTATGCATTTAAGCGCATTGCGTTCTCAGGCGGAAACGAGCAAGAGATAAAAGACTTTATCGGTAATTTCATGGAGAAAAACTCCGTTGCGCGCGCCCGCGCCTACCTAACCATTTTTGATCCCGAACGCGTCATTTTAAAGTATCTGTCTCTTCCTGCGTTGCCCCCTGCGGAGATGCGGGAGGCAATCAAGTGGCAGTTAAAAAAAGAAGAGCCCGCGTTGCCTGTAGAAAATATCGTGCTCGATTGGCAATTAATACGGGAATCTGTTGGTCAAGAAGGAGTCAAGAAGAGCGAGATTATGTGCGCATTTGCAGATTCTGGATTCATACGCACCTTTTTGAACCTCACAAAAGACTGCAATCTTATCCCTGCGCGCGTCAGCAGCCCGCCATTTAATTATGCCGGTATCCTAAATGTTTCTTTAGGGGAGGCTGCGGTATCTGCCGTGTTAGATATCGGATTCCATGAATCATTTCTTTGTTTTTATCGAGACAAAAGATTAAGCTTTATAAGAAGGCTTAGTTTTTCTTCTGATAAGCTCACGCAGGCGCTTACGTCTGTTTCGGCTGCAGACACGCCCGGAAGCGACCTTGCGTACGAAAAGGCAGAGGAAATCAAGAAAACTATTGAGATTCCTTCCGGAGCACAAGCTGCCCCACACGGCGATTGCCTACACATGCGCAGCATGTCTTTGATCAGACCGTTCTTGGAAGGCCTTACGAAAGAACTGAGCCGTTCATTACATTACTATGCGTCTACTTTTAATACGCACGGGCCGTCTTCGCTGTATTTGACCGGAGGGGGCGCGAATTTTAAGAACCTCACCCGGTATTTAACGCAGGAACTTTCATTGCCGGTAGCCATATTGCCCTTGCCCTCTTTTTTCACCGCACACGGCTTACAAGGAAAAGACCTGTGTAACGACCAAAATCAGATTGCCAATGTAGCCGGCGCAGTGCTGGCCGGCGCAGACGCCGTTAATCTGCTCCCCGCAGAGTATGTTACCGAGAAGATAGAGCAAGTGGAGAGCGCGTCATTAAGAGTGGCCGCTTTCGCGGTATCGTCCATACTATTGCTTTCTTTGTTTTTTGTCCAATTCCAGATACGGGATTATAAGAAGCGGCTGGCGCAGGCGTCTGCATACTTGGAGGGCATCAAAGATATTGAATTATTGAAGCGCCGTATTGACGAAAGAAAAGAAGCGATTAACAGGCTGCAGAAAGGGCATATCCCGGTTGACGGCATTTTAAAGCTCATAAGCGCGACCATACCCAACGACACGCGCTTAGACGACCTAATGCTAGACCAGGCTGGCCATGTAGTTGTCTTAAGGGGGGAGGTTTCCGTTAACGGTGATGCTGCCGAACGCACAATTTCAAATTTCATAAGAAAATTGCAAGGCTCCCGTTTTGTGGCCGAAGCCAGGCTTACCTTCCTTGACCGGGAGAAGGAATTTCAGAGATTCGAAATAAAATGCGACCTTGTCAGATAAGATGAATATTGCAAGCTTAGCCTTGTTGAAGAAAAAGACCATCATCAGTCAGCTTACGGTTGTATTTGTATTATTGGCTTTTTGGCTTTTTATATATCTTCCCCGCAGGAATACAGCGGTAAAGATGAAGGCGGAGTTGGCTGTGCTGAATAATCAAATAAAGGCAATAGAAGGGATGATGGATAATGCCAAGACATTGGATGAAGGACTTCTCAGGCTCAAGGCGCATTACAAAGAGGTAAATAGATTTCCCTCGCAGGAAGAAGAAACCGTAAGACTTATTTCTGGGTATGCCCACCGCCTCAATATCGCGGTTCGTTCCCTTAAAACCCAACCGAGGGCAGCTTTGTTTAGCGCACAGGAGCAGTTATCCGGGGCTGGCGGAGGGCAATATCAAAGCATAGCCGTTGTGGTTGCATTGAGTTCATCGTATGCAGCCTTGGTAAGGTATATTCAGATACTGCAGAAATCATTGCCCGCTTTTATCACAATAGAGAAACTACAGATCGCCCAAGATAAAAATGAAAGTAAAAACTTATACAGCGAAATGGTTTTAAAATTATACCTTTTGTCCGAGAGATGAACAAGAAAACAGCAACCGAGCTTATGATTACGGGGTTTTTAGCCGTTGCGTTGTTTTTTTCCGTCAGGAGCGCGGTTGGGCGCATAGGTAATGCGAAGAGAGAAAGAAGGCCGGGCAAGGCAGCAAGCCCGCAGATTAAAGCCGCGCCTTTCCATACAGGAGCGGGGCTGAAAGAAAAGCAGTTGGGGGGGAGTTATGCAGAGCTGGAAGAAGAAGCCAAGGCATGGAAGCTTAAAAAAGACCCCTTTACCGGTGAGGGGATAGTTTCACAAGAGGGCGCTAGTTCTGTTATCGTGTTAAGCGGTATTTTCTGGGATGGGTCCTATCCCATGGCGATAGTAAACGATGCCGTAATTACTATCGGCGATACAGTAGATGGCTATCTCGTTACCGATATACGCCAGGATAAGGTTATATTGCGCAAGGGGCCAAAAGACCTTGAGTTGCAATGGGACTAAGGTATAATACAGTAGGCGGGGCCTAAAAGGCCACCACAAGGAAACAGCCATGAATAAATACTATGTTACTATTATCCACAATAACGGCATTACCGGCAGGGGCTACATTCTTGATATCAGCAAAAGCGGTGTTGCGGTTGCATGCGCAAAAAGGGTCTGCAAGAATACCGTAATAGAGCTGCATCCGGCAAAAGATATCTTCCTGCCCATAAAAGGCAGGGTTGTGTCTTCTGTGTCCCGACACAGGAAGACGTTTGGCCACAGGCTCGGCATAAAATTCATTTCTCCTGGCAAGAAAGAAAAAGCAAAGCTATCCCGTTTCGTTGCTGCGCTTGAAAAAAGATACGCAGTGCGTCTACCCTTTTGATATGGAAACCAGATTAGCCCCCCGCGTAAACATAGATCTTAGAGTTGTCTGCAGTACCGAAGAGCTGCATCAGCAAAAATTTTGCCTTGCCGGCGGCAATAAATTTGAAGTCAAGTTACTTGATATAAGCGTATTGGGGATAGGGTTCCTGACGAAATATTTCTTGCCTAAAGGCCTGATTATCGACACCGAGATGGACGGGGCTTGTTTTGGTTTGCAAGAGGTAATGACGATAAAGGGAGAAATAAGGCATTGCAATTACATACGGGGCATGGGGTATAGGTGCGGAATAAAATTTTTAAATATCAGCAATAAATACAAAGACGCCATTATCCAGTTTATCGCAGCCAACGAGAGAAGAAAAGAGCCGCGCATCAAACTCTCTAGCTAAAAGGCCCGACAAGCCTTTTGCCTTCCTGTCAAATAAGCCGAAAAAACCCGACAATATACTTGACAAACGGGTATTTTTGTATTAAACTTAATATCGTAAATAGTCAACATCATTAAATATAAAGGAGATAAACAAATGGCACTTGCCCTTTCTGAATTTGCCGATCGCTTAAGCAGTGTGTTCCCAGTGATGGCCAGGGAGTTTGCAAGGCATTATATGGGGGATTTCTACTCAGAAAAAATTACCCTGCCGCAGTTCTTGGTGCTGGAGTTTTTGTTCCTTAACGGGGAATCAAAGATGAAGGATTTAGCGCATGCGATGCATGTCAGCACCGCAGGGATGACAGGCATTGTGGACAGAATAGTAAGGGACGGCTATGTGGTAAGGGTCTTTGATCCCGAAGACAGGCGCATCATAAAGATAAAGCTCACCCCCCAAGGCACAGGGTTGGTCAAAAGAATCAACGCACAGCGCAGAAAGATGGTGATGGACCTTTTCAGCAAGATATCCGAGGCAGAGCGTGAAAATTATTTAAGAATAGTCACCAAAATCAAAGACGAGCTGTTAAAGACCTATGCCCTAAACACACACACATGAAAAAGATCGTTGTTTGTATCCTTGCTTTTTTGTTCTTGCCCGGCGCCATTACGGCAGCAGAGGTATCCCTTACTCTCGATGAGGCTGTTGCCCTGGCCTTGCGGGATAACCGCGATGTTTTACTAAAAATCAAAGAAGTCGAAAAGGCAAAGGAAAAAATACGAGAAACAAGATCAGGATTCTTGCCGACAGCGCAATTCTCCGGAAGCCTCACGGATACCCGCGGTTATTATTCGAAAGACCTGTCCCAGGGCTCTGCGCAGTTTAGCGTGAAAGAGTATCTTTATAACGGGGGCAAGACCAGCAATACGGTTGCGCAGAATAGAGAAATGCTGGTAGTGTCCCAGGCGCTCCTTGACAAGGCAAAGCTGGAAACCGTTTTGACGGTCAAAAAGGCTTTTTATACCTTGCTCTTGGCGGAAGAATATGCCAGCCTTAATAAGGAAATAAAAGAGAATTCTTTAAGGCATCTTACCTATATGCAACTTCGGTATGAAAACGGGCAGGCATCACAATCAGACATATTGAAGCTAAAAGAATCTCTGGCAAGCGTGCAACAGGCATACGAGGCTTCGTTGCGCCAGATTGAATCAATGCAGGCGCTGTTGCGTAATGTGTTATTTTTAAGCGAAGATATCGTCATACGGCCACAAGGCAATTTATTTTTTGATTCCAGGGGAATTGCCTACGAAGAGGCGTTTTTGAAAGCCCTACGGCAGAGGCCTGAGATACGGCAGTACCTTGCGCAGGAAAGGGCCGACAAGAGCGCAATTGAGGTTGCCAAGGCAGATACCCGGCCTCAGGTGTATGCGTCCTGGGATTACTATAGCCGTTCGCACGTGACCGCAACAACCACAAAGAATTGGAATGATTACAATATTATTGGAGTTACCTTTAGCTGGCCATTTTTTGACGGCTGGGCAACCAAGGCGAAAGTAGAACAGGCGATAATTGATTTAAAGGAAACCGGCCTACACAAACAAAAGGCACAAAGCGACATAGCGCTGGAGCTTAAGAATGCGTATATAGCGCTTAACAATACGATTTCAAAACTACAATCTTTACGCGCCCAGGTTGCGCTGTATAAAGATACCCTCTCGGTGGTTGAGGCGCAATACAAATCTGGGATTGCCAGCCACCTTGACCTTGATGACATATCGCTTAGCTATGCGGTATCCCTTTTCAACCAGAAGGAAGCAATGTATGATTATGGCATCGCCAAAGCAAATTTTGATAAAGCAACAGGAGGGATAGATGTATATTAAATCCAGGATACCAAACGCGATTATTGTGCTGTTGGTGTTCTTATTTGTATCTGGTTGCGCAGGAAAAGAACAGAAAAACAACGGCTTGCCACAGTCAATCCCCGTAAAAATTATGAAAGTATCGCTTAAGGACCTTGCCGAGACCCTGGATTATGTAGGTAGCGTAAAGGCGCAGGATGAAGTAGTCGTATACCCGAAGGTCAGCGGGAAAATAGCCCAGAAGGTTAAAACGGATGGCGCAGCTGTTGAGAAGGGTGAACCCATCGCGTTTATTGACAGAGATGAGGTCGGCTTAAAATTCGAGAAATCTCCGGTTGAGAGTCCGCTCGCAGGGACAGTGGGCAGGGTGTATGTTGATATTGGAGCGAATGTAGTACCTCAGACCCCAGTTGCATTGATAGTGAACATGAAGATGGTAAAGATTGATCTGGATATCCCTGAGAGGTATGTATCGCAATTATCCTTAGGCCAACAGGCAAAAATTTCGTTTGATGCGTATGCAGGGAAAGAATTTATAGGAGAGGTCACTCAGATAAGCCCGGTTTTGGATCCCGATACTCGTTCGACACCCATAGAAATTAGTATCGACAATAACGAACAGCTTATCAAGCCGGGCATGTTTGCCAGGGTAAAGCTGATTATCCGGGAACATGCGCAGGTGCCGGTGGTTTTAAAAGAGGCGTTCATAGGCAGAGAGCCGGATATATTTGTATATGTGGTAGAACACAATAAAGCCATTGCCCGTAAAGTCGTTGTGGGCATTCACGAGGGGCCGTACTGGGAGGTACAAGAGGGCCTCAAGGAAAATGAGGCAGTAGTGGTTGTGGGGCAGCAGAGGCTGTATGATAATGCCATGGTAACAGCTGAGGAGGAAAAATGAATTTTCCCGAATTTGGCGTAAAAAGGCCAGTTACCAACCTGATGATTTTTTCCGCCATTATTATACTTGCCTTATATAGTCTGACCCGCATAGGTATCGATAGTATGCCTAAGATAGAGCCTCCCGTCATCACCGTTATTTCCTCCTACCCTGGCGCCAGCCCCGAAGACGTGGAAGTGAAGGTTACCGAACCGCTGGAAAATCAGCTCGCCACCACGCCGGGCCTAGAGAAGATAACCTCAAAATCTTCCGAAGGGGTTTCTGCCATTTCATTAAAGTTCATTTGGGGCACGAATTTAGACGCTGCGTCTAACGATGTGCGCGACCGTATTGACCTTGCCAAGCGTTTCTTGCCGGATATACCCGATGAAATGGACAATCCGTTTATCTTCAAATTAAATACCGCCAACATTCCTATTATATTTGTGGGTATCACTGCAAAGGAATCGTATCCCGACCTTTATGATTTGATTGACAAGAAGATCGGCGATGCGTTAAGGCAATTGCCTGGCGTAGGTACCGTCCAATTGATCGGAGGCCTCGAGCGTCAAATTAATGTATGGCTGGACAGGCAGCGCGTGGAAGGGTATGGATTCTCGGTCCTGGATATCCAGAACGTGTTGGAAAAAGAAAACATCGCCCAGCCTTTAGGGAAATTAAAGACCGGCTTGAGCGATTATCTTATCCGTTTACCCGGTGAGTTTGCGTCTCCGGAAGAGATAAATTTAGTGATTCTGGGAAAGCGCGACGGCAAATTCGTATATCTTAAGGATGTGGCAAACGTAGAAGATGGTTTTAAGGAAATTACCATGAACGTACGTATTAACAAGCGCCCCGGGCTAATGTTAATGGTACAAAAACAAACCGATACTAACACCGTGGAGGTGGCGCAGCGCATAAAGGCAAAATTAAAGGAACTTGAAGGCATACTTCCCACGGATGTCACAATGTACACGATATTTGATAATTCCCAGGACATCATTGATTCTTTGGACTCTCTTAAATCCTCGGTTTGGGCGGGGATTACATTAGTTATTTTTGTGGTGTGGTTTTTCCTAAGAATGTTTTTGCCTAGCGTAATCATTGCCCTGACTATCCCTTTTTCTCTGCTCATCGCCTTTATTTATTTGTTCTTAAGCGGACGGACTATCAATACTATCAGTCTTTCGTCGCTTGCGATTGCCGCAGGTATGGTGGTGGATAACGCCATTGTCGTTGTGGACAATGTCTATCGCAAACTGGAACGCGGCAACCGCCCTCAAGAGGCTGCTATATTCGGCACTCAGGAGATGTTTTTGTCCATTGCCGCCTCTACGTTTACTACGATAGTCGTATTCCTGCCTATGCTTTTTCTTCCGGGAGTAATCGGAATAATGTTCGGGGAGCTGGCGATCATAGTAACGGTAACGCTGGTAGGCTCTCTTTTTACCGCAGCTACCTTCAGCCCGATGTTGTGTTCGCAATGGATGAGGGTAGTCTATGTCCCAGGGCAAAAGTCAAAATGGTTCGGTAAGTTTTATACCTTCTCGGAACATATGTTTAGGTCATGGGAGGACTTTTATTCTA
>JAQUON010000009.1 GCA_028717045.1 Candidatus Omnitrophota bacterium
AATGCCGGCCGCGGAGCAATTATATAGTCCCTTATCCTGCCAAAAATACCAAGGCGCTCCTTTGCAAGCCGTTCTTCAGTAATTGAGCCGAGGATATTCTGCCATATTTTTTCAGGCACTGTATGCCGCACAGCCCCCCGAAAAAAATCTTGTTGCGACTCCAATACTTCCTGCACCTTACGGCACTGCGCGCACTGTATGAGATGCGCCTTAACCACTTCCTGCTCTTCGCTGCTTAATTCGCCGTCTAGATAATCGGTTTTAAGTATTTCCTGTATCTTTTTACACTTCATCTTCAACCAACCCCCTTTGTGCCGCTTCAAGCAGAGCCTGGCGTGCCCGTTTAAGCCGAGAACGCACGGTATTTACCGGTATTGCTAAAATAGCAGCGATTTCCTGATAACGCAATCCTTCAATCTCCCGCAGGATCAGGCACATCTTATGCGCCGGGCTCAAAACCTCAAGTAACGCCCTGATCTTTGACTCGCTGTCGTTGCGCATAACTTCATCGCGGGTCGAGTAATCACTACGGACAGTATCTATGACGCCTTCAAAATCCACCCTATCTTTTCTTTCGCGTTTGGTTTTACGGTAATAGTTGATTGCCGTATTGGTGGTAATCCGGTATACCCAGGTCTTAAAAGCCGAACGAAACTGAAATTGTCTCAACTCGTGGAATATTTTCATAAATACGTCCTGGGTGACTTCTTCTGCATCCGGGCTGTTACGGGTCACCCTGAGAGCCACGTTATACACAAACCCGCTGAACGTTCTATACACCTGTTCAAAGGCCTCCATGTCACCCGACGCAGCTTTTTCTATTATGGCAGAATCAATATCGCCCATAGTACGCCCTCATTATTTTTGACAATAAAAAATGAGAAAAAGTTCCCTAAAAAAAGAAAATAGCCTTGAGTATTTTCGCGTCAAGGCTATTTTATAAGCTTAATTCTCAAAAACACACCTTTATTATAGTGCGAATCCAAGGCTAATCAAGTAAATCTTATGTACCGTAGAGCGTTTTTAATTGTTCGACGGTCGGATTGCCCGGATAGTATTCTCCCTGCGGGCCGATATAGCCATTACCGCGTTTAACCAAAATTACAGAAATATAACTGCCGTTTGCGTTAGGGACGTATATCGTCACCTTATCGCCCGCTACCTCTGGCGCCTGTACAACGCTAGATTCAGCAATAACGGTTGAAGTAACTACCGGAGCAGGAACAACTACGTATCCCGAAGGACAGGATTTGTAATATACGTTATCGTAATAGTAATAAGTGGCACTGCCGATAAGAACAGTCCTGTGCCCTACCGGCAGGAATGTGACGACCGCTCCGATAGGGGGGGTTATTACGGCAAATTCAAACCAGAACCAACCGGGCCTATAAAACCTGCCGTCACGATAATGGTATCTTTGGTGGTTCACCATAACGACTTCGTGCCTGGCGTGCCCACGCTGCTGCTCGCGGCCCCGGGCAAACGCAGTGACGGGCATAATAAGCATTGCGCCTGCCAAAACTGCGATAACCATTTTGTATCCAGCTGTATTTTTCTTCATCTGCCTCCTCCTTTTACAGCTTAGACAACAAAAGGACAAAAAAGTTCCACAATAAAATTGCAGTGTCAAAAGATAAAATGGGAATGAAAGCAAGAGAAGATACCCCAGATACACAGACAGGGGAAGCGATTGTCGCTTCCCCTGTCATACGGAGAGAGATATTACGCGTTAGTAGTTATTGTTGCAGGCAATTGCATTTTGCAGCGCATTGGCCGCTTACGCACTTACAGCTTCTCTTCGCGCAGCAGTTATCCTGGCAAGCACAATTTCCGTTTGCGCAGCACCTTCCCTTTACGCATGTGCAGGATATCGAACTTGAATTTCATTCGGAAAAGGGGATAAACGCCCATGATCAATAATAACCTTAATTCTGTTTATCAAGGCTTCTATTGATGTTTCTCTTCTTGACGTCGCCATCGAACGCAGAGCGCTTTGTAACATTCTGCATCTGTGTATTCCACTGTGTTTGGACTGTCGCGCAATCGATACACCGCAGGCCCTGATCCGTAAATTCATAACCGCAGCAATTATCATAGAGCCCTTTTGGCTGCTGCGGAACGGGCGCATTGCGCGTCTGGGCCCTGCCTTGTGTATTGCTTTTAGAAAGGACGCTTTTAAAAACCGAGGATGTTAGTTTATCTATCTCCTCTTTGCTCGGTTTCTCTTTCTTGACGCAATAGGCGTTTTTCGGAGGCCGTTCGTTCACGGGATAATCATCGTATGTTGCCCGGCAACTATTGTAATCCCCGCAATGCCGCGTCACCTCAAAACTCTTGATGCGCTCGCCGGTTTGCGGCCTGTCGCTGATCTGGCCGTCGCAATCCGGATACCACCCTGCACAGTTCCAGACCGGCCTGCACGAACAACTGAGTTGAAAATTGACTGCCTGAGAAGCACCATAATTCCAGACAATCTCTTTTGAAAAAACGCGGCTGCAGACAGACCCCCCCTCTTTGCCTTTTTCGGCATATACATAGAACCTGTCCCCATTGACGAGCCTGTACGGCACCGGCAAGACATAATGGCCGTTTGCATCGGAGTGTACTGCGTGGTTTTTGCCTTCTATAGCCACTTTTGCGAAAAACACCGGCCTCTCCGATTCCCGGCCGTCTTTATCCTTCACCACTTCTGTAACTATCCCCTTGACGTCGATCTTAAGTTTGTCTTTGGCCCGCTCAATAGCTTTGCGCTGCTGCTCTTGAGCGACCTCGTTTGCCCTACGCAACATCTCAGGCATCTTATCCTTTATGTAATGGTTCTCAAGCATGGCGATGAGGAACCTGTCAACCTCTACGTTGATGCGCTGCCTGAACCTGTCGGTCAAGTCCTTCTGCGAGAAACTGCTCCTGTCGCTGGTGCTGAAAATATTGGGCAGCTTGAACCCGCCCTTTTGGATATTGTATCTTTTTTCAAGGAGCTGTGACTTTACTTCTGCCCGGACCGGTTCAAGGAGATAAATAATCAAGTTATACGCTTCCCAGGGATCATCCCCTGTATCACGGTTATTCTTGTAGGCCTTGTAAATATTATCTTCCAGCGTCGGAATCCAAATGAATTTATGAATGATCTGTAACGTCATATTATATACTTTAAACGCCGTGGTAAACGGCCCGGCAAACCCTTTGGCTTCAGCTACCAAATTCCCGAGAAAATCGTACGTCTTGGGAAAATAATACCAGAATACGAATTTGCCGTAACTAGTGATATTATCCAGCGCCTTGGTCTCAAGCCAATCAAGAGAAGTCATCAGGGAACCTTTCATATCTCCTTGGTAAGCCTTGCGGATTATCGCCTCAAAGGTAATGAGTTCCTGGACAGTAGAGAGTAAATCGCTTTCTTGGCCAAGGCAGGCCTTTACCATTTCATCGTTAGTCTCGGTTGCCAAGGCAATCCATCCCTCAACATCGTCCATCGATGGCCTAGTAGGATTCTCAATAACGATTCCATCAACCTCGATTATATCCTGATACTCTGCTGCCAAGGATAGTATCGGATATAATGCCAACCATGCTGATAAAAATGCCAGGAATGTCCTCATCGCTCCTCCCTGATCCCTCATTTAATTGCGCATTGACCAAATCGCCTGTAAAAAACCTATTTCGCGGGCCATTGCCTCAGAAACTTCTCTCATATCTTTATCTGCGGAGAAATTCTTTTTTGCCTGTTGTACATGCGCCTCAGACAAGCTAAGGGTATTCTTGATATTCTGGATTTCTTTCTCGGAAAGCTGTGGCTGCCATATCAGGTCGACTATGGAATTCAAAGCGGCAGCTGCCTTAGAAAGATTTTTCATTGACTCAGCATACGCAATGGGCTGGTTTTGCCCTTGCAACAGCTTTTGTGTTTCTTCGGCAATATTTGCGCTTAAGCCTATCAGCACTTCGGGAAAACCTTGCGTCTTACCGCTTATCATATCCATTGCCTTTAAGAGGCTCTGCGCCCAAGCATTCTGTAATTTTGCGCGCTCCTGAGCAATAGTAAAAGCCTGCCCCTTGTCCGGCAGAGGCCTCGATTTTTCAGTAAGTACTATATTTAATTTCGCGACGACATCCTTGTTCATCCTGACCGCATCTTCAGTCTGCTGCGTCATTGTCTGTACCTTCAGAAATATCTCATTGTCAGGAGGCACGTTTTCTATTGAGATTTTTAGAAAATCCTCAAGGACCCTCACCAGTTCTAAAGACGACTCTAGCATCTGCTCAACTCCTGCGCGCGCTTCGTCGGGCAACTGGCCTGCGACTTGCAGCTTGACCACTTCAAACCCGGGGATCAGCGCTTTGAGTTCGTTTTTGGCACGCTCGAGCTCCTGTTTCATCTTAAGGCTCGCAGGATATACTCCTTCTGTTCTTTGGCTTGTTTGCGAGACCGCCTGTTGCGTTTCCGCTACCCCCGCACTCTCTCTGGGCAACGCCTGTAATTTTTTTTTCGCAAAACCCCTATCCTGCTCATTTGTCGCAAATTCCGCCGCTTTCTGGAAATCTTTCCTGGCAGCCTCATAATTTCCCACTTCGGCATAACTGCTTGCCCGGTTGTAATACAAACGGTGGTTCTTCGGATTTATGGCCAGCCCTCGAGAATAATTTGATATGGCTAACCCAAGGTCTTTTAGCTGGTAATAAATGTTCCCGATGGAAAGATGCGCATCGCCGTCAGCACACCGGGGGTCAAGCTCAAGGGCTTTCTGCAAATCCTCTAACGCCTTACCGTTATTTTTCAATGCACTATAGGCAACTCCCCGGCCATAATAGGCTTTAGGATGAGGGCTGATTCTCAGAGAAAAAGTATAGTCTTTTACCGCCTCGCTGTATTTTTTCTGATTGTAATAACAGGATCCGCGTTTTAGGTAGGCAACTGCGGCCTGCGCACTCTTGGGATCAAGCGCAATGGCTTGGGTAAAAATATCCGCGGCCTGCTGATACTCCTTCTGGTCGTGAAGCCTAATCCCTTGTACAATAAGCGTATTCTGTGTATCTTCGGCAAAGGCACAAGAAACAAACAGTAAGATGAGTACTGAAATCGTCGCGAAGCGCCGCATGAACTCCTCCTTGGGATTATTCGCTTTTATTGTCTTCCTTTAACTTACGCTGTATTTGCCCTATCCTTGCGTCAGGATAGGGATGAGTACGTAGATATATCGGGACCTGTGCCTGCGATTTCTCTATGCGCTTGAACAACTCAAACACCCGTATGCCTGCCGTAGGATCATAACCTGCCTTGTGGGTATACTCAAAAGCAAGCGCATCAGCCTGAAGCTCATCAGAACGGGAATAACCTAACGAAACAAGATTAAAAAGTTTATACACAAGCTCTTTTGCATCCTTCTGGTTTGGTTTGCGCAATAAAGCCTCACCCAGCACTACCGTGCCTACACTGGCACCAAGACGCTTTAGGCCATGGCGCGCGCATATATGGCCGATTTCATGTGCTAATACGAACGCCAGCTCATTTTCATCTAGCTTATCCAGCAGGCCGCGGTAAATAAAGATAAAACCACCGGGAACAGCAAAGGCATTGACAATAGGTTCATCAATGATGTAAAAACGGTACTTGAGGTAATTTCTGTGACTTACGCTTCCAAGACGGCCTCCAATCTTTTCCACATATGCAAGCAGCAAGGAATTACGCAATAGGGGCTTACCTTGGATAAACTGGTTGGCCATAGAAATACCCCACTCGATCTCTCCCTTTTCGTTTGTGACATAATATTCTTTGCGCTGTGAAACCGGATTATAGAGCGTTACGCATCCGGTTATGCCCGCTAACAGAATTATGACGATCAGCCTGCTTATTTCTTTTGACATGCTCAAAGCCGGGTTTATTTTTGAATGGTCGCTTCAAATGTATTCTATCGCTAAAATATACCTTTTACAACCAAAACTGGCGAGATGGAGTTTCTGGCTGGAAAGTAGTGGGGGCATTTTTTTGTCTTCCTGCTTTTTTACAGAGGCGTTACCCAAAAATTGTTATTGCTTCTGATAATTGCATCTTGCAGCGTATTGACCGTCTGCGCACTACTATTAAATATACGTGCCTACATTGTATTCTTTGGCTTCAGCAGGGAGCAGGCGGTCTTCGGATAACTCCGAGGAATCGCCAAAAGCCGTCAACATAAGCTGCAAGCGACACAAAACCTGCGCTACTGTGGCTTTCCCGGACCTCGCCTATTCTCATCCGGTTCGTTTCAAATCCGCGGCAACATTCCAAATAAGAAACCGTGGCAATTAAGTTAATACATACGAAACACTTGCTCTCCTAAAGCTGGCTGAGGCCAACTGCAGTAATATATAAGGAAACAACAAAGGCGCTTCTTAGGAGAAACGCCTTTACTCTTTCTTGCGGCATGAACATTGTGCGTAACCGATTAAACATATTGCTTTATTGCCGACAGTACCACAAACCCACCCCTACCAAATCCTCTTGCGGGTCGCTGAATTGCACGCATGGCGCAAGGCAAGGTGTATATGGACTGATAATATGAAATCCTGCGGAACCCCAGTCCTTTAAGTTGGTTTCCTACCTCCTGAATACTAAAGAAATTTGCATGCGCATAAAAGATGCTTTTTTTCTTCCGGTAATACTTCCCCAAAAAACTCTCCTTATCTATTATGCCGATAAGTATCTTGCCGCCTTTCTTTAAAACCCTTCTTGCCTCAATCAATACCCTGTAAGGGTCTTTTACGAAACAAAGGGTTATAATAATGGCGACGTAATCAAAAAACGAATCCCTAAAAGGCAGTTTTTCTCCGTACCCCGACCGCACCCTTACCCCTCTTTTAGCGGCAATCGCAAGCATTTTCTTTGAAGGATCTACTCCATACCGAATGCCTAACGGTGCAGCAAAACGGCCGGTCCCGACACCAATTTCCAGCCCCCTGCCTCTTGCGGGAATAACTTTCTTAAGAACCTTTAATTCGGATAAATACGCAAAGGGATTTTTGTCATACCAGGCATCGAATTTTTTGCAATTACGGTCAAAAATACTTTTCATAGGTCTAAATCTCCAAACCAACCATCATAAAATCTTTTAAGGTGTTCGTACAACTCTTTATGAATAACGTTCTTCTTAACATCTTTCTCTTTAAAAGAATACCTGTAGTTTGTGCAATAGGCCAAGATAATGTCCTTGGCGCGGTTTATATCTTTATATACCTCTTCGCAGCGCTTTTTTTCCGACGCATTACACCTGTCAGGATGATACCGCAGGCTTAAAAGACGATACGCTTCTTTTATTTCCTCTAACGTGGCTGCTTCATCCAAACCCAACAGTTTTCTTGCCTCGTCAATTTGTTTGAAATCCAACATGGCACACCTCTGGTGTATATAACACGTTACTCTCGCCCTCTATCTACGCCTGTCAAATATACTGCTTAATCGCAGCGTCAAGATCGCTTTTAGGAAGGGCCCCGATAATCCTTTTTACCTCTTTGCCTTTTTTAAAAATCGCCAATGTCGGTATGCTCATAATCTCATACCTCGCAGCTGTTTCAGGGGCCTCATCCACGTTTAATTTACAGACCTTAAGTTTTCCTTTGTGCTCCTTGGCAATCTGTTCGACGACCGGCGCGAGCCTAAGACAAGGGCCGCACCACACTGCCCAAAAATCAACCAAAACAGGCAAGCCTTCTTCTATTACCTCTTTTGTAAAATTCATATCATTTATATTCGTCTCCACTTGCTGCCTCCTTTACGTTAGGTTCAACTTCTATGGATTCAACCAAAAACTCTTTATCCATTTGAATATCGATATCCGCGCTTCCGCACATAGGGCAGCCGAATATCTTCTTGGCGATACGGGTATCATGTTTGCAACTTCTGCAGTATAACCGAAGCTCCAGCGGAAGTACGTTAAGCAACACGCCTTGAAAATTCTTTCCTTTTGCCAATTCCCTAAAAGACTCCTGCAGGGTCTCAGCAGACACATGGCTAAAAGGGCTTAAGCGAACATTGACCGTAACCGGACCCGGAAATACATCTTTGCCTAATTCCTGAATCAGAATAGTAAAGATTTCATTAATAAACATTGTTTCATGCATATCATGCCCCTTTCCGTTGCTATACAATTCATTTCTTTTGGGAATCTTTAACGAATAATAAAGGAAATACTATATCGCTTACGCAACACGGAATCCAAACCGCCAAAAATAAAAATATAAAAATAGCGATGCAAGACAACCAATTCAGGTTCCCAATTTTCGCCATGATCATATGGAACAAAGATGCCCATGTGCTCAATAACACATGAAGGCTGTGCGGGAATTTTGTGGTCGGCTTATAATAAGCTACCGTTATCCCTATAATTGCCAAAGGATTAACCAACCACCATTTTTCAATAAATCCAAGGTGGATTCCCCTATTAGGCATGCCGAACAAAGATTCGGCCACATAAGGAATCAGCGAATCGCTTACGGTAGCAATACCCACAGAACCAACATAACCTATAACGACCAAAACCCAGAAGTTACATTTCCCTCTGATACAATCAACGCTTACCGAAGGGCATTTATGAAGTTTATACATCGCTGCGGTAACCAACGCACTTAACAATACGTGCAAGGGGTGAAGCACATAAAAAATATTATATGAAATTTTATAAGGCAATTTCAGCGAAAATGCCATAATAGCTATCCCCGTGATCGCCCCAAATATCGTAAGAGGGGCGTGCGCTTTTAGTTCCCTTAAAATACGGCCCGCCATGTTATCATACCTCTATTTCCTGCCCTGCCTTAATAGGCATACAATTATCTTCATAGGACTTTCTGAAAATACCTTCCGCTTCTTCTCCGGAGCAATGCGTAGGGCCTACTTTCATTACGTTCATTTTTCTGAAATTTTCGACTACAATCTCTATCGCCCGCCTGTCCGACTCCATCAGATGGAATCCGCCCAATACACAATACAGGCGTTCCTGGGGATACATATTTTTTACCTTTTCTACTATTTTTAAAATGCCGGGGTGCGCACATCCCGTCATGATCGTAAGACCATTATCTGTTTTTAATACGGCGGCCTGTTCCGGCATGTATTTACCGTGATATGCACCGGGGATTTCTCCTGTGCAATAAATGTTCTGCGAAACCTCCGTAAACTTTGTAGCCTCAAAAAGCTCTGCATGCGCTTGCTTCACTTTGTCTTTCAATTCTTTACTAAAACCCGGGCAGCAATATACCTTAAGTTCTTTTTTCTCTTTTAGTATTTCCCATAATCCTCCGGTGTGATCCCAATGATCGTGGGAAATTACCACGGCTTCGACCTTGCCCATATTAACCCCTAACGTACGTATATTCTTAAGTAACCAGTCCCCCTTCTCGCCGGTATCGAACAATATTTTGTCGTCAACCAAAAATGCAACGCCCCATCCTGTATGAATATTCTTATCCACCGCTGTTTTATCGAAAAGTATCTTTATTCGCATAGCAAAAACCCCCTGCATCTAACAACGACTTAAGGAAAAACAAGTTATTTACGAAGAATAAATGGCTTTTGCAGTTACAGTCTGAGCTTCCAAAGTGTGCGACATAACGGTAACCGTGCCTTAACAGCCTGCGGGCAAAAGCGCACTCCTGGATACCGGGGCCAATCAAAATATGCACAATGCGGCATGACCGCAGAGAAAGCAAGTAATCGATATGCCAGAAAACATTTTTTGTTTTCTGCGTATGCCTCCGGATTCTTGCCTTCAAATTTTTCTTGGCCGAGCCTATATACAGGTAAAATCCCCTCCTGAAAGGTAGTTCGTTTAACCTGCCGACGCAAACGCGTACATCTTTAATGATTCTAAAAACTATAATATACGTTTTGGCTTTTTCTAGAGAAACGGCCTGCATTATACGCTATGCATATTCTTACGCAATGTTGCTAAGGTAACCTTACGTAATTCGTTACGTAATGTGCCTTCGATACGCATGAGACTTTTTCGCAGCGTACAAGAAGTCGCCTGTGCGCAAAATCTTCTCTGGAATATGCAATCAACGAGATTCAGGCGTACCCCAAAGATATGTACCACTTTCAGAATAGGCAATTTATTCGGATTCACATTAAGGACAAAACCGCCGTTTTGCCCTTTCAAGGGCTTCAGGATTTTATGCGTGCCTAAAATTTGCAGAACCTTCCTTAAAAAAGGCCTATGCATCTTTAATGCAACGGATAACGTACGGGCAGAAACCACTTTGCCGGGCTCTTGCGCAAAATAAAGAAGAGACTGGATCGCGTAATGCACGGCTTGGTTCATTAATTTCATTTTTTATCCCTACCGTTGGCATGTGCCGTCTGCGGCACACGGCGGCGTATCGCACCTTTGCGTCCGGCCGCAACAGGTCCTGCCGCCCTGAGAGCCGATCATACGGCCCTCCCTAGCAACAAAACTTTGAGAGACGACCTTTTTAAGCTCTTTGCTGCCGCAGGTATTACACTTCAGCTCCGCATTGCCCGTACCGACCCCTACAAGAAATTCGTTAATTTTACCGCACTCGCTGCATTCATACTCATAGATTGGCATGTAGCACACCCCTCCTTCTTTTATGCAGCCTTAATTTAAACTTCTCTAGTAAATTTAAGTAATCTATGATCAATTTCCCTTTTAGGTGGTCAATTTCATGCTGTAACACTCTCGCCAAAAGCCCTCTTGCGTGCAATTCGGCAACCTTGCCTTTTTCATTCAATCCGCGCACGATGATTTCATCGGGCCTTTCTATCTTAACCCCCATTCCAGGGATACTAAGGCAGCCCTCAACAAAAGTATCCAAACCTTTCGCGTGCAAAATGACAGGATTCGCAAGGCAAACCGTGCCTTCTCCGATATCCGCAACTATTAAGTTCTTGGCAATCCCTATTTGAGGGGCCGCTAAACCAATCCCGGCAAAATGCTGCATGGTAAAAAGCATTTGCGCAAAAAGAGCCGTTTCTTTGCCGGTAATTTCCTCTACCAAGGTACACTTTTTCCTTAATATGCTATCGGGATATTCCCTGATTTTTAGTATTTCCATTGTCCCTGCGGCGAGCACGCCAACATCGCCTCTCCTATTCTACAGCCCGTCTCTTTAGCTACCACAGGGCACTTCACCATAAACAAAAAGAAAATCGGCTTATTCTCTTTCGACAAGGACTCAAAGTTACCCTGGCCCTTACTAATTATCATATCCGAATTCCTATACATCCCCTTGAATTGTTTTGAACACAACGCAAGCAACGTACCCGGGGCATCGGTTCCGTTAGAAATCACCCGGGCAACCTTATGTATCCCGCAGGTATAGGCATCTGCACGCAGCGCGTCATTTGCAACAGGCTTGGCTTTGACGGCATAACAAATATTCTTGCCGGGATACATCCGGAGTATCTCTTCGATCAGGACCCGGTCGAACACTACCTCTCCTGCGTTGTCCGCCAGATACATAATATTTTTTGCATCTCTTAACGTACGCCTAAATTGCAAATAATGGCGCTTCGATTTTCTATGAATATCCACGGGCTCCTTGGCGAGTATTTTCTGCAATTCCGCCCTTACGTCTAAATTATTCTTAGCCCCAAAATCTATTATATTGCCGGCAACAGCAAGCTGTAATGCCACCAGCAGCCTATCCCTTGCGAAATCCAGCTTATGCATAATTTTTCCAAACAGGCCCAAGGCAAGGCGGTTGCTTTCTCGTTTAATTTCTTTATAGGGATCACCGTGTGGGCATGCTTTGCGTAACAAGATATACCCAAGACGGGCTATCTCAGGCGGGCTGGATGTAAGCGAAACATAAGGGATCTTTCTGGCAAATGCATCGATGATCTGTTTTTGCACTCGCGGGCCTGCCCCGGAAAGCCGGGCACCCTCAAGTATCTGCCTGAAGAAACAGGGTATACAATCTAAATACGTATTCATAGCATAATCTTACCTCTTCTTTTAAGCGTATCTTTATCGCTTAAAGGCGCCACGCCTCTTAATTCCCTTTCGTCATATATTGAAACTATCCTGATTTCCTTACATGCAACCGCAAAGGTATCTTTTATTTTTAGAATCTCTTCTTTTTTTAACGGCGCTATTCCGCAAGGCCTAAGCGGCGTATTCACTTGCACCTCTTGCGGTTTAATACAATTGACTAAATGGGCCAGCTGCTCGATGGCGTCCTTATTATTTGCCATGCACATTATCTGTAATGCCAGCTTCCCCTTGTATTGCCTTTTGAATTCTTTTATACCTTTCACCAGATCATCGAATGCTATCCCCTTTGCAGGATTGTTAATTGCCTGCAGAGATTCCGGAGAATACGCATCTAATTTGGCTATCACAAAATCTGCCCCAGATGCCTCCTGCCTGACTTGAGGTTTATACAAAAGGGCTGCATTGGTCAAAATCGCAACCGGCGTCTTCCTGATCAACTTTACTGCCCTAATCGCCTGACCCAGGTTTTCTGCTAAAGCCGGCTCTCCTCTCCCGGAAAAAGTAATGTAATCGATATCGGCCGCCGGCATTCTTTCTATTTCCTCAACCACGTCTTTAACGGCAACGTAAATTCTTCTTTCAGTGATGTGCCTTTTGGTCTTCCCGAGTTGACAATAAATACAATCAAAATTGCACACCTTGTCTTCCTGCGAGAGCAAATCAATGCCTAAAGAACTACCCAGCCTCCAGGAAGGCACAGGGCCGTAAATATATTTATAGGCAGATATCATCGGCTATTAGAAATAAAGGTCCCGTTCTCCGTCTTTCACACGCTCATAATAAGCCATCAGGGTAGCGTAGGACTGCGGATAGCGCGTTTTTACTTCATTGCACTCCGATTCAATCACGTGCTCGCCTGCCTCACGTGTTGCGTCGCTGGCAAAATCATCCAGCCATTCACGGAATGTGAGGATCGCATTAAGTTTACAAAATTGCCTTTCGCGGCCGCCTCTCAATAAATCCATTATCTTCTTCCCTGTCCGCCCGCAACGATATCCCGCAGTACAGAATGAGACTATCAGGCCTTTTTTGGCAAATTGCAATATAAGCTCATCCAGAGTACGCGTATCTGCGAGCATAAACTGCTGTGTTTCTGCCCGCTGCCCGCTATATTCCTGGCTGTATGCGCCTATGCCTATGCGCGAAGAGGCATCGGTTTGAGTACAACCCAGAGGAACAAGGGCATCCCGTACACCGGCGGTTTCGCGGGCAGTGATAATCATCCCGGTATAGGGAATAGAGAGCCTGATAATGGTAACAAGCTTCTTTAAATCGTTATCGCTCACCTTATACCTGGCGTTGGTAGCATACGGGGTATTTAATGCCGGCTCAAGCCTTGGGAAGGAAACGGTGTGCGGCCCTATGCCAAATCTTTTCTCAAGTTCTCTTGCATGGCAGAGCAGCCCCATGACCTCAAAACGCCAATCATAAAGGCCGAATAAAACTCCGATTCCTACGTCATCAATCCCGGCTTCAAACGCGCGATGCATACAATAAAGCCTCCAGCGATAATTCGCTTTTATCGTACCTGCAGGATGGATACCGCCATACGTCGCACGATGATATGTCTCTTGAAAAACCTGATAGGTCCCTATACCTGCTTTTCGCAACAGACATAAATCTGCCTTATCCATCGGTGCGGCATTTACATTCACTCGCCTTATCTGGCCATAGCCGTTGCGTGTTTTTATTTTTACCGCATATATTGCGCGCAATGTGTCTATAATATAGTTGACATCTGAGAGGGGATGCTCTCCGTACACGGCGATAAGCCTCTTATGCCCGATCTTGCCGGCAAGGACCTCCGTTTCGCGTTGCACCTCTTCGGGGGCAAGCAAATACCTTTTGATCGTTTTATTATCGCTGCGAAAACCGCAGTAAAGGCAATTATTGACGCAGACGCTGCCGGTGTACAACGGCGCAAAAGTAACAATACGGTTATCGTACACTTTCTTTTTTATTTTTGCCGCAACTTCGTACATCTTCTCCCATTCCTCATCGTCATGGACATTCAATAATGCCGCAGTTTCATCGGGGCTGAGGGTTTCTATCGATAAAGACTTGGCTAAAATATCTCTTAAGCGTTTTTTATCCAACGCAGTATGGGCCCGGAGCGTATCTTGAATAAAGCTATCTTCTATGAAATCAAAGCCATGCGCAAGATAACGGTCTATTTCATCACTCTTTACCCGCTCCCTCACCCAATCACGGACATCTAACGCATGCGCATACCCTGACTGCATATTAAAAATCCTCTATTTTTTTGACTATCTGCATAAATGCTTTGGCGGATGCGGAATCCTGCCGAAAATGAACAAAGGACCTGCCTTGGTCCGCCATTTCAACTAATTCTTTATCAAACGGCACCCTGCCTAAAAAAGGAATACCGCACTCGACAGCTGCCTGCTGGCCGCCTCCCCGCTTAAAAATATCGGTCTCTTGTCGGCAATGCGGACATATAAAACCGCTCATATTCTCAATAATGCCGACAACCGGAATTTTCAGTTCCTTAGCAAAGTAAATGCTCTTGCGGGCATCCATGACCGCCACATCCTGAGGCGTAGTCACAATCACTGCGCCGGTAATCCGAGGGATCAACTGGCAGGCGCTCAACGGCTCATCTCCTGTGCCGGGAGGCGAATCTATAATTAAATAATCCAGCTCGCCCCAATCGACATCGGCTAAGAAATTACGGATAACCATTGCCTTCATCGGCCCCCGCCAAATGATCGGCCGGTTTGTATCGTTGTCGGCGCAGGCAATGCTTACGGCCTTCAGCCTCTCCGACACCGAAACCGGCTGGATACCCGATCCTGCCTTGCGCAATAAACGCCCTTCAATGCCAAGCATCTTAGCGATATTCGGGCCGTGAAGATCAATATCTAGAATACCAACGCGCTTACCCGCGAAAGACAGGGCGCAGGCGAGATTTACCGCAACGGACGTCTTGCCAACGCCGCCTTTCCCGCTCATCACAATAAAAATGCGTTTGATCTCGGCCATTTTTTCTTTCAGCCGCGTTTCTTGAGCGATAAATTCTCTTTCGTCAATATTGCCCATACGCGATGCCCTTTTTCGTATTACCCTAGAAATGCGGGATGCGCCTGGCAAAGGCCGGCAGGCGCGCTTCCTTAAGAAAAGCGCCGGTCTTACCCATTATAAGATGCGTTCCGCCGTTTTGATTCGAAATAAGATACTGCTTCGTACGGCCAAGCCGCCTGAAACAACCCGGATTATTTGAATAGGCAGCGACAAAATTGATCCCCTCGCGCGTCAAGACAAATACCGGGATCTGCGTGGAAAGCTGCAAGAGCGCCATAGGGCCGATCATATGCCGGATATCAGCAGAAGCACAACTCCACACCAAATCAGCATATGTGCGTATCGCGGCAATCTGCTCCTGCGTCGCTGCCGTAGTACATACGACCAATACAATTATACGGGCGCCTTTCTCTTTTTCTAATACGCGCAATGCCTTCAAACTTAATGCCGCATGGCCGCTTATCGTAACCGCGATGTTTCTATAGCCTGCCTTAATTGCCTCCCGCACCCCATAGACCTGGTCAATCAAGGCATTGTCAAAAACTATCCGGCAGCCGGCCTGTTTGAGTTTCTTGATTATACCCTTGATAGGAGAGGTAAGTAATAAACTGTTCATGCGCCCTCCTATGCCCTGCACAATCTCCGGAGTATTGACAATAACGGTCCCCGCCCCTTCACAGACCACAACCGCTGCCTCTATCAGGCCTTTCCTTAATGCACACATAAGCATCTCGGACGCCCCATACGGCACCGCAATACCCTCAGAAACAAGCTGCCTTCTATCGGTAAAAAAACCATATGTATCTATTTTCGACTCAACCGCTTTTTTTATAACGTCTTTCATGGTTTTCTTCGTATAACCTTCTGCGCCCTTAAACTCCTTGTAAAAATGAGCGGCTAACGGACAAAATGCGAGCGCCGGTTCAGTGACATTGATGACCTTGCCGCCTGAAATGCTGATAAACGAAGAAAAATATTTTAATACATGGACTTCTTTCTGATGACTGTCGGTCATAGCGCTGTCCTTTAGGCCCCCGGCAGGATTCAGATGCATCCTATACCGCCATGCGCGGGGTAATAGGCTGCCGTATCATGCAAAGAAACCAACGGCATTAAGGTTTCAACAGATAATCGGCGATTGCTTTATGAAATGCACCGACCGCTAAAATCGAGCAATGCAGGTAATCTTTCGGTACGCACCCTATCGTTTCAACAACCAATTGCGGAGAAATATTCAACGCCTCGGACAACGATTTCTTTAAAGCCAGGCGTGCAACTGTTGTACCGCAGGCCTTCGTAAAAAGGCACCCATCCGTATAAAATTTAATTCCTATAATTATATTGTGCGTAATAACAAGATAAAATTCCATCTCGTCGCCGCATAATCCTTTACTGCACGCAGACGCCGAAGCGTCGTTCATCCTTCCAAAATATTCATTGTTTTGCGACGCACTCAGTATAGAAAGAGGAATATCCTGATTTTTATCCACGCTCAACAAATACCTTGAATAATTTCTGGGGAATGCCCACTACGAGCCTGTCCCGGCCGATTTCAGCAAATTTCCTTGAATCTGAACAACCGAAAGATATATTAAGATTTCCTTCCGCAAAGGTCCTGGCCGCGATATTGCCGCAGAGCCCCATCATGCTATTCAATGAAACTTCTACATTCTTTCCGCTATGGCTGTTATATACCTTAATTATCTTCATCATCTCCTGGGGCGCGAGGCATGACATCACCAAATCGGGGCAATCGTCGGTATTTAATCCGATACAGCTAAACGAGCCATTGAGCCGGGGCATATCCGACACCAGCGATTTCAAGGCTTCATTGCTCATCTCGCATTTCTCCTGGCAGTTACTCAAAAGCTCTGTATCAAATTTTTCTCTCCAGCCGAAAATATATTTGGCGCTTTCGCAGGAAAGGCTTGCCTTGCTTACAACAACCGGCTGAGTAATAGCCATTCTTACCGCTTCACAAAATGTGACGCGCGCAGGATACGTTGCGCCGTTTAAGCGGGGCTCTTTGGCATAAAATTTTACTTTTACCCATTGGGTGCTGAACCGTTCAGAAAACTTCCTGTTCATCGTTCCTCCTTTTGTAAAATTTCCTGCAGCGTATCCCAAATTCCCTGCACCTCTTGTTTTACCACGGTATCTTTGTATTCCACGATCGTCTTTCCTTCAACCATAGCCTTCACAACCGATTCGTCAAATTCAATCTTTCCGATAAGCGCAATACCGTTTTTTGCGCAGAATGTTTCGATTTTCTCGGACATTTGAAGATTGAGATCATACTTGTTAATCACCAATTGCGCGGGGACATTAAAGTGCCTGGTGACCTCTATGACCCTTAAGGCGTCATGCAGGCCCGAAAGGGTAGGCTCGGTTATCACTAATGCGCAATCTACGCCGGAAAGAGACGCAATGACGGGACAACCTATGCCCGGCGCTCCGTCAATAATAACCCAATCGCAATTATCCTTCTCTGCCAGTTCTTTTGCCTGCTTTCTTACCAGGGAAACGAGTTTGCCTGAATTCTCTTCAGCAACCCCAAGCCTTGCGTGCACCATAGGGCCGAATCGCGTTTCTGAAATAAACCACTCTCCCGCAAGGTTCTCATCCATCGTTATGGCCTGGACCGGGCAAATACGGCTGCAAAAACCGCACCCTTCGCAGGAAATATGATCGATCACAAAATCATCGCTGATGGCGTTAAACCGACAGGCTGCGATGCACTTTCCGCATTGTAGGCAAATTTTCTTGTCGATTGACGCGCTAAAACCGCTTCTGAAATCGTGGCGTTCTATAATCTTTGGCTGCAATAACAAGTGCAAATCCGCGGCATCAACGTCACAATCAGCCATCACCTTATTCTTTACCAAAGCGGCAAATGCTCCCGCAATGACAGTTTTTCCCGTGCCGCCTTTCCCGCTGATAATTACAATCTGCTTCATATAATCTTATCTTTCGCTATATCTTCCCATACACATCCTGCGCAGCTAAAATGATGGGATACATTGTAGGCGCGCTCGTTAAATAAGGATGAGTTGCTATCTGTAGCGTCTCCAGCTCCGTGCATGACATCCGTTTTTGAATAGCAATACCTATTATATTGATCATCTGCGCGCAAGACATGCCACAGCTTACCTGCCCTCCTAAAATAATACCGGATTGCTTTGAGAAAATTAGCTTAACCTTGCCCTTACACGCTCCCGGTAAAGAAGCGGGATGCTTATCAACGCCGTCTATGTTGCCCACAACAATTTCAAAACCTTCTTCCCGGGCGGTTTTTTCAGTAAGCCCTGCCGAACCCAGCACAAGGCCGTCAATATACGTTGAATATATGGCGATTGTCCCTTTATTCTCGCGGATAACCTTTATCTGGTAAAGGTTGGCTCCTGCGATCCTGGCTTCGGCTGTCGCCGTTGATGCCAACATGACAGGAATGGCTTTGCGGGTATAAAAATCTCTCTTGCAGGAACAATCCCCGATCGCAAAGATATCCGGGTCAACTGAAGTACGCATATATTCATCGGTCAAGATGCCTTTGCAAAACCCCAGCTCTAATCCGGCATCTACGGCCAGTTTTACATTTGGCTTTGAACCTATCCCAAGGATTATTCCATCGATAGGCATTTCTTTGCCGTCGTTAAACCTTACTTTTTCGACTCTGTCCCGGCCGATAATTTCGTCGACCCGGGTATTAGTCAGGATATTTACCCCTTTTTCCTTCAGGCGCGCTTCGGCAATCTGCGAAAACTCCGGGTCAAATGAATTGGCCAACAAATACGGCAACATCTCTACCAAAGTAACATTTATTCCTTTTAATTTAGAAAGCTCATCGGCGAACTCAACACCGATAAACCCTCCTCCGATTACCAGCACATTTTTGCAGTTTTTGACCTGGCGTATAACACCCTTTAAATATCCCATTTCTTTATTTATCGGATAAACCCCTTGCGTATCTATTCCTTTAATGGGCAAAATTAAGGGCTCTGAACCGATCGCCAAAACTAGCTTTTCATAGGAATAGTTATCTTGACTTGCCGTTTCTATCGTTTTTTCTTTTCTGTGTATATGTACGGCCGTATCAACCACTATCTCAATATTGTGCTTTTCTAAAGACGCCATCCCTAGCTTGTTCTCATCGGGATTATGCAAACTGGCAAACATATAGGGGATCCCGCACGGGATTACTCCCTCCGCAATATTTTTCATCACCATAATGTGCTTAGAGGGATAATATTTTTTCGCAGTTACCGCACACACCACTCCTGCAGGCCCAGCCCCGACAATAAGTATATCTACTTTTTTATTCATACAATCCTTCCTTGAGCTGAATTTTGCTTTCTGATTGCATTGAAGAGGTCCAGGAAATTTTTTTTGTACTCCGGAAATGCATTCACCATAGGCTCTCCCTTTGAATACGCCATGGCTATTTCTTTCTTAAACGGTATTCTCATCAATACAGGGATATGTTCCCGCGTGCAGTATGCGTCGGTGTTATTATTTCCTAAATCAGCGCGGTTAATCACTACCCCGAAAGGGATCGCAAGTTTCTTTAATACTTCAACCGCTAAAATCAAATCATTCAGGCCAAAAGGCGTGGGCTCGGTGACTAATATGCAAAAATCACTCCCTTGTACCGAAGTGACCACAGGACAAGACGTACCCGGGGGAGCGTCAATAATGACGGTTTTTTTTGGATTTCCGGAAGGGGACAATCCGCCTTCGGCGCACATGCTCCCCTTAACCTGGCGGATAAGGGGCGGGGACATTGCTTCTCCTATGTTAAGCCTACCGTGGATAAATTCTATTTCCCCGCACGTGCCTGATTCCACAACGCCTATTTCTCTGTTTACTTCTTTTATTGCATTTTGAGGGCAAAGAACACTACAGGCACCGCAACCGTGGCAAAGCTGCGCAAACACTAACGTTGCGCCCTTCTTGCCTTCCTGCCCCGGGAGTACCGCTATCGCATGATACGCACAAACCTGAGCGCATTTTCCGCAGTAATTACATTTTGATTCGTCAATTTCCGGCACAGGAATATACGCTTTATTGCGGATGGTAATGCGCGGTTTAAGAAAGATATGGGCGTTAGGCTCTTCAACGTCGCAGTCAAGAAACTGCACATTCTCTACGGACAAAGCCAAATTAACCGCAATCGTTGTTTTCCCTGTGCCGCCTTTTCCGCTTGCCACTGAAATTATCATTTTTCTGCCTTCACGTACGCCCGGCAATAATAACTCTCTGGACTTCGCTTTGAAATTCCTTAATATCAAACCCTTTATTCATAAAGTAGTTTTTTGCCTCATCTAACCGGTGCGTAACGTAATCGTGTTTCCGCCCTTCATGCGTATGGCACATATTAATAATCTCTAGGCCTTTATCGCTGAAATCGCTTAAGACCGCTTTCCCGCAAGGCCCCAACAAGCGGATTATTTCATCTAAAACCGATGGTGGATCATTAAGGTGATGAAATACATTAATAGAAAATATAGTATCAAAACTTTTGTCCGGAAAACTCAAGTGCCCTGCATCTTCTATTTTTAAAACCACTTGGTTTTCCAACCCAAAATACCGGATGTTCAATCTGGCTATTTCCTGTTCCGATGAGGAAATATCTACGCTGACAAAACTAAAACCTCTCTTTGCCAACGCAAGCGCAAAATGCCCCTTACCGGTTCCGATTTCCAGGATTTTTCCAGCAATAGGCAGGGATTTATCGAGAATAAAATCTCTTTCCTTTTCTAAATCATAACCGAAACTTCGGTAAAAGCTTACTCTCTCTAAATACCTTTTATGGTTTTCGATGACCTCGTCATTCAAGATGCCCTACTTTTCTACCATATCCTCCAATAGCGCCTCTAGGTCTTCTTCGTGTTCGATTTCGTCTGACATAATTTCTAATGCAAGGTGATATGTGACCGCGTCCTTATCCTTGACTGTATCTGAAAGCTTTTTATACACATCAATAGCGCATTGTTCGCCTTTGATATTCTGTGTCAAGAGGGCTTTCACCGAAGGGTCATGCGGTGCGTCATAACCGCAATTCGTCTCTTTATACCAATCCTCGGGCTTTAACACGGGTGTCCCGCCTAGTTGAATAATCCGCTCAGTGAGCATGCCTGCATGCTTGAGCTCTTCGCCCGCATGCTGCTCAAGCTCCGCAACGACTGCCCCGCGCATCTGGCCGCGCGCGATCTTGGCACCGACCCAATACTGATAATATGCCAGCCACTCATCGGCAAACGCCTTGTTTAATA
>JAQUON010000010.1 GCA_028717045.1 Candidatus Omnitrophota bacterium
AGGAACGTCTCTGTCTTTTGCCAAATCGAGGTTATCTCTGATCTTGCGCTGGGCTTTTTCTTTCGCTTTTATCTCAATCACGTCGTCTTTGTCCACCTGAAACGACGGTATATTGACTCCCCTGGAATTTACATAGACAAAATTGTGCCTGACAATCTGGCGTGCCTGTGCCCTTGAAATACCGATACCCAGCCGGAATATCACATTATCGAGCCTTCGCTCGAGTATCTGCAATAGGACTTTGCCGGTGACACCTTTGGTCTTGGAGGCAATTTTAAAATACCTGCGGAACTGCCTTTCTAAAACCCCATACATCCTTTTTACTTTTTGCTTTTCCCTCAGCTGAAGGCCATAGTTAGAAAGCTTCATCCTCGACTTAGCCTGGCCGTGCTGACCGGGTGCATAGTTTCGCTTGGTAATGGGGCACTTTTCGGTATTGCATTTTGTCCCTTTTAGAAACAATTTCTCCTGTTCTCGTCGGCACAATCTGCATACAGCGTCTGTGTACCTGGCCATTTACTATACTCTCCTTTTCTTTCTTGAGCGGCAACCGTTATGCGGTATGGGCGTTATGTCTTTTATGGATAGGATGGTCAATCCGGAGGCCTGCAAAGCCCTGATGGCTGATTCACGACCGGGCCCCGGCCCTTTCACATACACCTCAACCTCCTTTAATCCTATATCCATTGCTTTCTTTGCTGCGTCAGTGGCCGCTATCTGTGCCGCAAAAGGCGTTGATTTCTTGGAACCACTGTATCCGACAACTCCGGGCGCGGACCATGACAGGACATTGCCCTGTTTATCGGTAATAGTAACAATAGTATTATTAAAGCTTGCGTTGATATGCGCAATCCCTGAAGTAATCCCCTTATTGACTCTCTTCTTTTTGGTTTTCTCTGCCATATTGCGTACCTCTTTTGCTATAATTATTTAGCTGCTTTCGCTGCGGGCTTTGCTGCAGGGGCTTCTTTCTTAATTACCGCCATGCCGCGTCGACGAGGCCCTTTTCTGGTCCGGGCATTGGTACGGGTCCTCTGACCCCTCACTGGGAGGCCTTTCTTATGGCGCATCCCTCTCCATGAACCTATATCCACCAATCGTTTGATATTCTGGGAAATCTCCCTGCGCAAATCTCCTTCGACCTTAAACGTTGCCTTCTGGATTATGTTGGTAATGCGTGAAACTTCGTCCTCTGTTAAATCCTTTGCCCGCTTATCGGGTGAGATCTGAGCCTCCTTAAGGATTATATTCGAAAGATGCCTTCCCACGCCGTAGAGGTACGTCAGTGCGATCTCTATCCGTTTTTCCTTTGGTATGTCTACGCCTAAAATTCTTGGCACGGTTAACCTCCTTCTGTGCCGAAAAGCCTTCTAGCCCTGTCTCTGTTTATGTTTGGGGTTTGAGCAGATTACCCGCACAACTCCCTTTCTCTTGATAATTTTACACTTATCGCAGATCTTGCGTATCGACGCTTTTACCTTCATCTTACTTCACCCTGTAAGTTATCCTGCCCCTTGTTAGATCGTACGGAGAAAGTTCCAGTTTTACCTTGTCTCCCGGAAGGATCCTGATAAAATTCATGCGCATCTTGCCTGACACATGGGCAAGCACAAAATGGCCGTTCTCCAGCTCCACTTTGAACATGGCATTCGGAAGCGCCTCGACTACTTTCCCTTCGGCCTCAATAAGTTCTTCCTTGCCCATAATTTAAAAAAATGTTTAGTTATAATTTGTTAATATTTCCGGCCCGCTTTCTCCAATCGCCACTGTATGCTCAAAATGTGCAGAAAATAACCTGTCTTTAGTTACCGCTGTCCAGCCGTTATCCAAAATCTGGCATTCCCAGCTGCCGGTATTTACCATCGGTTCTATTGCCAGTACCATACCCTGGATGAGCGTTAGGCCAGTGCGCGGCCTTCCAAAATTCGGAATCTCCGGCTCTTCGTGCAGACTTCTGCCGATGCCATGGCCGACAAACTCCCTGACTACCGAAAATCCGTTTTTCTCGACGTACTCCTGGATGGCATGGGATATATCGGATAAACGGTTATTGGCCCGCGCCTGCTTTATTCCTGCCATCAACGCCTCTTTGGTAACCTCTATTAATTTTTTAGCGCGGGGGGATACTTTACCGATGCCTACGGTGATGGCTGCATCCGAAAAATAACCCTGATACTTTATTCCCACGTCAACACTTACGATGTCGCTATCGCCAAGCCTTCTCTCCGAGGGGATACCGTGCACTACCTCTTCATTCACGGAAGTGCATATATGCGCAGGGAACCCTTTATAACCGAGAAAAGCTGACTCTGCATTTTCCTGCCGGATCAAACTATCTGCAATCCTGTCAATCTCTATTGTGGTAATGCCGGGCTCTATGTATCCACGCAGCGTTCTTATGACCTTTGCCAGTTTTTGGCCCGCAGCCCTCATCATTTCTAAGTCTTTTTCAGACTTTAGCGGAATCATCCAATGCCTTTATAAGCTGCATAATTTTATCCAGGACGACCTGAGGGCCTTCGTCAGAAGAAACACGGTAAAGCTTATTGCGCTGGCGGTAATATGAAACCAAGCCCGTCACTTCGTTCTGATACACCAAGAGGCGCTTTCTGATAGTTTCCTCTTTGTCGTCATCGCGCTGGTATAATTCGGACGAACAGTTATCGCATATCATATCGCGTTTAGGAGGCATATTGGTCACATGGAAGTTTGCTCCGCATGCCTTGCATACAAGCCTGCCTCCTAGGCGCTGGATGATGACCGACTCGCTTGCGTCAAGATATACGACAAAATCTACTGCGGCACGCAGGTTATTAAGGATACCATCCAGTGTTTCTGCCTGCGCCAAATTCCTGGGATAGCCGTCTAAAATAAAACCTTTTTGCGTATCAGGCTGCTTCAGCCTCTCGATAAGCATCTGGGTCACGAGTTCGTCGGGAACAAGCATCCCCTTATTCATGAAATCCTTCGCCTTGTTTCCTAATTGCGTATTGCCGGCAACGTTATGCCTTAAGAGGTCGCCTGTGGAGATATGAGAAAGGTGCGTCGCTTCAGCCAAAACCTTTGCCTGTGTCCCTTTGCCGGCTCCCGGAGGGCCGAGTAGTATTATTCTCACTGCCTTCTCCCCCTGATCTTGCCGGATTTAATGAACCCTTCGTAATGGTGCATCACAAGGTGCGATTCTATCTGCTTGATCGTATCAAGCATAACGCCCACCACAATCAATATTGCGGTGCCGCCGAAAAACGAAGCAACAAGATATGGAATACCCAGCCATGCCATGATAAAATCGGGAAAAATAGCGATAAAGGCAATAAATAGCGCACCGGCCAGCGTTATCCTGGTCATTACAAAATCGAGGTATTCCGCTGTCGGCGCTCCCGGCCGGATACCCGGAATGAACCCGCCGTATTTCTTCATGTTTTCGGAAATCTCCGACGGATTAAAAACTATTGCTGAATAAAAATAACAAAAGAATATAATCAAGAGCGAATACACAAGCGTATAGAACAGCCCGCCCCTGCTTAAACCCTGCGCCAATCTCTGAAAAGCTGGCAGAGGGATGAACGATGCGATAGTGGCAGGAAAAAGGATGATCGATTGCGCAAAGATAATCGCGATAACGCCGGAGGTATCTACCTTTAACGGAATATAAGTAGATTGGCCGCCGTAAATCTTCCTGCCCACAATCCGGCGCGCATACTGAACGGGAATCTTACGGTATCCCTGCGTGATGAGCACGACTGCCAGTACCACCCCCACCAGCAACAGCCCCATCAACAAAAGCGTATAAGGCTGCACCTGGCCCCTTGAGGAAGAGGTGGGAGAAATGAGGATTGCAAGCTGTGCTACGGCAGTGGGTATCCGCGAAATAATGCCTGCAGTGATGACCAGAGAAATTCCGTTTCCGATCCCTCGTTCCTGAATCTGTTCGCCAAGCCACATTATAAATATAGTGCCCGCGGTCAGGGTCAAGACCGTCAGGATCCTGAATCCCCAGCCCGGGTACATCACAATCCTCAAGCCCTCAAACCCCTCAAAGCGCGCGGAGTTCTCAAGCCACATTGCGATAAAGAACGACTGAACCACGGCAAGCGCCACTGTCCCGATGCGGGTATACTGATTGATCTTTTCGTAACCCGCCTTTCCTTCTTTTGCCAGTTTCTCAAGGCGGGGAATTACTACGGTCAAAAGCTGCATAATGATTGACGCCGATATGTAAGGCATGATGCCGAGCGCAAAAATGGTAAGCCGCTCCATAGCGCCGCCTGAAAACATATTCATAATCCCCAATAATGACCCGCCGTGAGTCCTGGAAATACGATTAAAGAATTCGGTAAGCGCATGCACATCAATCCCGGGGGTGGGTATATAACAACCCACGCGGTACACCGCAATGAGCAGGCCTGTAACCACAAGGCGGTTTTTTAGGTCGGGTATTTTAAAAGCGTTGGCTAGTGCGCTAAACATTTACAATAAGCTCGACGGAGCCGCCTGCTTTTTTGATTTTTTCCTGCGCAGCCCTTGAAAAGGCATGCGCCTGCACGACAAGGGCGTGTTTCACCTCGCCGTTGCCAAGGACCTTAAGCGGCAATTGTGCATTTTTAATAATGCCTTTTTCTTGTAATAATGCCGGACTGACTTTCGGGTCTTTAATATTCTTGAGGTCAACAAGGTTTATAATCTGGTATCGCCTCTTTGCCCTGCTGGTAAAACCCCTCTTGGCAAACCTTCGGATTAAAGGAGTCTGGCCTCCTTCAAAGCCAAGATAAAAATCCCTGCCGGAACGGGACGTCTGCCCCTTACTGCCCCGGGTAGAAGTCTTGCCATGCCCGGAGCCAGGGCCCCTGCCGAGTAGTTTCCGTTTTTTATGCGCTCCGTAAGGGCTACGTACATTATGTATCCCCACGACTTCTACATGCGCGTTATTCTTTTTCTTCCCAGAAGTTCTTTTAATCCTGCTTAGTTTCTGTTTCATCTTTTTCGATAGGCTGTAGTTGTTCTAATCCTTCAATGGTCGCCTTGATGACATTAATAGGATTGTTCGATTTAATAGTTTTAGTAAGAATGTCCTTTATGCCGCACGATTCGCATATGGCCCTTACAGGGCCGCAGGCGATAATCCCCGTACCTTCCGAAGCGGGCTTCAAAAGGACCTGGGCTGCCCCAAATCTTCCCAATACCTCATGAGGAATAGTAGAACCCTGTAGGTATACCCGGCGGGTCTCTTTTTTTGCCTTGGTGATCCCTTTACGGATGGCATCTGCAACTTCATTGGCTTTTCCCAGGGCAAAACCGACGTTGCCTCTTTTATCACCGACTACCACAAGAGCGCTGAATGATAATTTCTTTCCACCTTTGGTAACTTTAGTAACCCTGTTGATGGTAACTACTTTTTCTACATACTCAGCCTGTGGCTCTGTGTGTAAAGTATTCGTCGTCAAAATTCTAAACCTCCCTTTCTTAATGATTCTGCAAAAGCCTTCACCCTGCCGTGATAGGCATAGCCGGCACGGTCAAAGACAACCTTGCTGATTCCCTTCTCTTTGGCTTTCTGTGCAAATACTTCTCCGAAAAACGCGGCCGCCTTCACGTTGCCCGCATAGGGAAACCTGTGCTTGATTTCTTTTTCCAGCGTGGATAAAGAAAAAATCGTCTTATGTTTAACATCATCTACCAGCTGGGCGGAAAAATTTTTCAGGCTCCTGCGAACCACTAACCGCGGCTTTTCGCTATCGCCGCTTAAACCGGCGCGGATACGCACATGTCTGTACTGTCTCATTGTTTTTTTTCTGTTTTTCATAGACGTTTATTTGGTTGTTGCCTGAGCCTTACCTACCTTCTTCTTCACCAGTTCTCCAGAATACCTGATCCCCGTACCTTTATATGGCTCGGGAGGGCATATTAAACGGATTTCCGCAGCCACCTCGCCAACCTTCTCTTTATCGATACCGCTTATAATAACCTGGTTGGCCTTGGGGGTCTCAATCTTAATCCCTTCGGGTATCGCATAATTCACGGGATGGGAAAAACGTAATTGAAGGTTGAGCACCTTGCCTTGCACCTGCGCGCGAAACCCTACGCCGATAATTTCAAGCGATTTCTTATACCCTTCAGTAACACCTTTAACCATATTGTCTATTAACGCCCTGGTTAAGCCGTGTAGCGATTTATCCGCTTTGGCATCGCTTTTACGGCTAAGGATTACCGAGTTATCTTTGTATTCCGCAGAGATCGCATCACACAGCCGCAAGGTGAGTTTACCCTTCGGCCCTTCAATATTAAGGATTTTCTCCTTTAGGTCAACCTTGACTTCCTTTGGTATCACTATGGGTTTTTTCCCTACTCTTGACATATGTCCCCTCTTACCAGACGTATCCTAATAGCTCGCCGCCGATCTGGCTTAGCCGTGCCTCTTTATCCGTCAAGATGCCTTTTGAGGTAGAAATAAGCGCAATTCCCCTGCCCCTTAATACGTAAGGAATCTTGTCCTTCCTTACATAGACCCTGAGCGAACATTTGGAAACGCGCTTGATATTCGTTATCGCCGGCTTCTTGCCTTTGTATTTGAGGTAAATCCTCAAAATCCCCTGCTTGTTGTCTTCGATATACTTGTAGTTATCAATGTAATGTTCGCGTTTAAGAATCTCCGTAATCGAGCGGGTAATTTTTGACGCAGGCGCGTCAAGGCTCTCTTTTTTCGCCATAATGGCATTGCGTATCATGGCGAATGTATCAGCGATCAGATCTGTTTTTGACATTTTCTTCCCCGTGTTAGCAAACGCGTCCTACCAACTTGCTTTTTTTACGCCGGGAATAAGGCCTTGCCAGGCCAATTCCCTGAAACAAATACGGCAGAGCTGGAATCTCCGTAAGTACCCTCCTGACCTGCCGCAGATGTGGCACCGGTTGTGTTTTCGTGCGGAAAACTTTTGCAACCTTTTCCACCTATTGATTTGTGATGTTTTGGCCATTTAGGCGTACTCCCTTTCGATAAATGTTATTCTTCCAACTTAAACGGCATTCCAAATAACCGCAGTAATTCTTTCGATTGCTCTTTGCTCTTTGCATTTTTAATCACGAACGTAATATCCATGCCTTGAGTCCGGCTTATTTTGTCGTAATCGATCTCGGGAAATATATTCTGCTCGGTAAGCCCCAGCGTATAATTGCCTGCTTCGTCAAACGAATCATCGGCAACGCCCCTGAAATCACGGATACGGGGAAACGCAATGTTTATCAGCCTGTCCATAAATTCATACATCATCGCTTTGCGCAATGTCACCTTCGCGCCGATAGGGTTGCCTTGTTTGATCTTAAAATTGGCGATTGCCTTTTTTGCCCTTCTCATAATGGGCCTTTGGCCGGTAATCGTAGCTAACTCGTCCATACATTTTTCGAGGACCTTGATATCTGCGAGTGCTTCTCCGACGCCCATATTTACTACAATCTTCTCAAGCCGCGGAATAGCCATCGGGTTTTTCACGCCGAATTTCTGCATCATCTGCGGTATTATTTCTTTCCTGTATTTTTCCAAAAGTCTGGGGACCATAAGGCTAGCCTTCTGTTATAGCGTTCCTTTACAATGTTTGCACACTCTCGACTTTGAGCCGTCTTTGGACACCTTGATTCCTACCCTGGTTGGCTTATTGCAATTCTTGCACACAAGGATGACGTTTGCGATAGCCAAAGGGGCCTCGATAGAAACTATGCCGCCCTGCTGATCCTGCTGTTTCTTGCGCACGCTTTTCTTGACGAGGTTAATGCCCTCGATGATTATGCGGCTCTCCCCTATGGCCTTGAGCACCTTGCCCTTTTTCCCTCTATCCTTACCTTTTAGCACCAGGACCGTATCGTTCTTCTTGATCTTTGACATCAGATGACCTCCGGCGCAAGCGAAATGATCTTAGTAAAATTTTTCTCTCTCAATTCTTTCGCAACGGGGCCGAAAACCCTTGTACCTTTGGGATTCAGTTGTGCATCGATAATCACTATCGCGTTTCGGTCAAACCGCAGTAAGGTGCCGTCAATCCTGCGTATCGGCTGTTTTGTCCTGACGATAACGGCCTTGGCGACTTCCCCTTTTTTAACCACCGCTTCCGGAGAAGATTCTTTGACATTGACCGTAATCACGTCTCCTATCTCGGCATGCATGCAGTTCTTTTTTCCTGAGACGCTTATAAAGGAAGCTCGCTTAGCACCCGTATTATCCGCCACATCTAAAATTGTACGCAATTGAATCATTGTCTCATTCCTTCAATTCTGACTGCACGACTTCCGCTTTCTTAACTATCTCAACGAGCCTGTAGCGCTTATCTTTAGAGAGGGGCCGTGTTTCAAGGATCCTTACCTCATCGCCTACTTTTGCCTGCCGTGACTCATCGTGCACTTTATATTTATTGCATTGCTTCATGATGCGCCTGTACTTGGGATGTTTGGCTAAACGGGTCACGCGAACGACTATCGTTTTTTCCATCTTATCGCTTATCACTATTCCTCTGAACTCTTTTCTTCTTCCCATTATTTCTCTCTCTTTTTCTCGGTAAGGATAGTACGGATCCTGGCGATATCTTTCTTTATCAAAGAAAACATATGCGGCTTGTCCACCCTGGCGCCATAACGTTGCAGGTTCTGCTTAAACAATTCTTCCTTAAGCGTTTTTTCCTTCTGGAGAAGCTCCTGTTCGCTAAGGTTTCTTAGTTCTTTCGTCTTCATGTTATTTATGGGCCCTCGTTATGAATTTCGTTTTCAGAGGCAGCTTATAGGCTACGAGCCTGAAGCACTGACGTGCGTATTCTTCAAGGACGCCGCCTAGCTCAAACAGAATACGCCCCCTCTTGACAATGCAGACCCAATGATCGATATCGCCTTTGCCTTTGCCCATACGGACTTCGGCAGGCTTCTTGGTAATAGACTTATCGGGAAACAGCCTGATCCAGAGCTTCCCGCCTTTGTGAAGCTGCCTTGCCAATATCACCCTGGCAGCTTCAATCTGGCTGCTCTTAATCCATCCGTTTTGTAGGCATTTTAAGCCGAACTCGCCGAATGCAAGTTCTGCGCCGCGGGTAGATAATCCCCGCCTCGTGCCTTTTTGTAATTTCCTGTATTTTACCCTCTTGGGCATCATTACCATGGCATGTCCCTATACTTTGTGTTAAGCCGGTTTAAGTTTTTTCTGACTGACCCGGATGAGCCGCCGCATCTTCCGGTTGCGGGGCTTGAGATTTTTCTATCAATGTATCGCCTTTAAAAATCCATACCTTGGTCCCTATCAATCCGTACGTGGTGTAACTTTCTGCGAATCCGTAATCAATGTCGGCGCGCAGGGTCTGAAGCGGTACCTTGCCCTGCTTGTATGTTTCGGTACGGCACATCTCTGCGCCGCCTAACCTACCCGCACAACAGATCTTGACACCTTTGGCCCCCGCAGACATCGATTGCTCGATCGAGCGTTTTATCGCCCTGCGGAACGCTATTCTCTTCTCTATCTGTAACGAAATATTTTCGGCGACCAATTGTGCGTCCAAGGCGGGATTCTTGACCTCTTCAATATCAACGGAAACCTCGGACTTCAAAATATTGTTTAGCTCATCTCTTAAACGCTCGATATCTGACCCGTGCCTGCCTATAATAATACCTGGCCTGGCGCTTGCAATCCTCACCCTTACGCGCTCAGCAAGCCTCTCGATGCAAATCTTTGAAATCGCGGCCTGCTTGAACTTCTTTTTGATATATTGCCGCACGTTACGGTCTTCGACTACAAAACGCGCAAAGTTCTTAGGCCTGGCAAACCACAGACTCAGCCATGTCCTCTTTTTACCATCTATCCTATCTAACCCTATTCTCTGTATATACGGATGTACCTTCTGCCCCATGTGTTTAATCTCCAGATTTTAGGTCTAACTCAAGCCTGACGTGGCAGGTGCGTTTTTTGATAGGCGCAGCCCTGCCAAATGCCGCAGCCTTATACCTTTTCCATGACGGACCGACGTTACATATTATTTTCGAAACATACAGCTGATTGCTGTTGAATCCCTTGGTTTTTGCATTCGCAATCGCAGACCTTAAAATCTTTAAAAGGTATTCCTTGGGCCGCTTGTGTAAATTAATCAATATAGACTCTGCCAGTTTGGCATCCTTGAGCCTGATAAGATCGATCACCTGCCTCATCTTCGCAGGCGAGATCCGTAAAAATTTCGCTTCAGATTTTACTATCATGGCTTATGTCTTCTCCGGTGCTTTCTTGGCCTTAACACCGCCGTGCTTCCTAAAAATCCGGCTAGGCGCGAATTCGCCGAATTTATGGCCGACCATATTTTCGGTCACAAACACCGGCACATGCTTTCTGCCGTCATATACCGCAAAGGTGAACCCCACAAAATCGGGAATTACGGTTGAGCGCCTTGACCAGGTCTTGATTGCCTGGCGGCTGCCAGAGCGGCGCGCAACGTCTACTTTTTTTATCAGCTTCTCTTCTACAAAAGGACCTTTCTTAAGGGAACGCGGCATGGCTTATTTTCTCCTCTTCACTATGAATTTGTCGGAATATTTCCCCGGTTTTCTCGTTTTATACCCTTTCGTAGGAAGGCCTTCCGGAGAAACAGGATGCGGGTTTCCCTGGCCGGATTTTCCTTCGCCACCGCCGTGAGGATGATCTATAGGATTCATAGCCAGGCCTCTTGAAACCGGCTTCCTCCCCATCCAGCGCATACGCCCTGCCTTGCCTATTTTGACAGCCTCATGCTCAACGTTACTGAGCTGCCCGATGGTAGCATGGCAATCAAGGTACACCAGCCTTACTTCACCCGAAGGCAGCTTTACATGGGCAAATTCCCCTTCTTTGGCTACCACTTGAGCGCTTGAGCCGGCGCTTCTGACAATCTGGCCGCCCTTGCCCTTGACGAGCTCGATGTTATGAATCGGCGTTCCTTGAGGGATAAATCTTAAAGGAAAACAATTACCGTCCTTTACTTCTATATCTTTATTGTCGGAAGAAACAATCTGGTCCCCGACCTTAAGGCCGACAGGTGCAAGGATATACCTTTTTTCGTTATGAGGGTACTCAACCAGCGCAATGCGGCAGGTGCGGTTAGGGTCATATTCAATAGAAACGATCTTCCCGGGTACATCCAGCAGGTTTCTTTTAAAATCGATGATCCTGAACATCTGCTTGTGGCCGCCTGCAATACGCCGGCACGTAACCCTTCCGTATGCATTACGCCCGCCTGACTTTTTGAGCGGAGCCAGTAAAGATTTCTCCGGATCTTTCCTGGTGATTTCGGAAAAATCATAACCGATCATGAAACGCCGTGAAGGCGTAGTAGGTCTGTATTTTTTTATTCCCATTTTTATCCCCTATGCAATCTCTATCTTCTGGCCTTGCGCCAACGTGACGACTGCTTTCTTAAGGTCGGCGGTCCTGCCAATCTGGTAACGCACCTTTTTAAGCTTACCCTTGGAAATATATGTGTTCACCTCTTTTACTTTTACCTTATATATCTGCTCTACCGCTTCTTTGATTTGCCTCTTTGAGCTTCTTGGAGCAACCAGGAAAAGATACTTCCCTAAAGGCTCTGCGATAGTCGATTTCTCCGTTCTTATTAATGACCTAATGATGTCTTGGGCATACCTCATTTTATCCTACCTACCAATTCTTTAAAGCCATCTTTGGTCGCAATAACTTTGCGCGCAGTGAGTAATTCGTATGCGTTTGTGTATCTTGCGTTGCCTACTTCCAAGAAAGATAAATTCCTCAGTGCCCTGGCCAGCTGCGCATCCAACGAGCCGCCTATCACCAATAATATCCTTTTAGCCTCTGTTGCAATCTTTAAATTTGAGAATACCCGGGCGACCTCTTTAGTCTTTCCTTCCTGTATCTTAAGCGTATCGATAATAATTAAATTATTCTCTTTCACTTTTGCGTTCAAGGCGGACCTAAGCGCCAGCTGTTTTATTCTTTTCGGCAAAAGATAGGAATAATCGCGCGGGTGGGGCCCAAACACGACTCCGCCGTGCCTCCATAGAGGAGACCGAGAGGAACCTGCGCGGGCACGGCCAGTGCCTTTCTGCCTCCATGGCTTACGCCCGCCGCCGGAAACTTCTCCCCGGGTCTTTGTACCTGCCAGGCCTTTTCTCTGGTTAGCCCTGAAAGCCACCACGGCCTGGTGCAATGCAGTCTTATGCACAAGCCCGTCAAAAACCTTTTCGTCAAGCTTGACGTTATCTACCTCTTTGCCGTCGGTATTGTATATAGGTAACGTTATCATTGTGCAGCCTTTTTCTTTTTCGCCTTCCTGATCATCAGATACGTGTTCTTATGCCCGGGGACAGACCCTTTAATTAATAATAGATTGTTTGCCGCATCGACTTTTACCACACGCAGGTTCTGGGTAGTAACCCTGATATTGCCCATATGGCCTGGAAGGTGGTGCCCTTTCCAAACCCTGCCGGGGGTAGTGCTTGACCCAAGGGAGCCGATCCTGCGGTGAGACATAGAGCCGTGCGTCTGAGGGCCGCCATGCCAATTCCAGCGCTTCATGCCTCCCTGAAACCCCTTACCTATCGAAATACCGGTAATATCAACGAAGTCGCCGGCCTTAAAGATGTCGGCCTTTATCTCCTCGCCAACCTTGTAATCTTTTGCGGCATCCTTGGCAACCTCCCTGATGAATTTGCGGGGCGAGATGTTGAGTTTCTTGAAATACCCTGCGTTCGGTTTTTTCATTTTCTTTTCTTTTACCGTATCAAAACCTACTTGCACGGCTTTCTCCCTGACTGCCAAGACCGCGCACGGGCCCGCCTCAACCACTGTCACGCACACCGCTTTGCCGTCATCGGTAAAGATATGCGTCATGCCAATTTTTTTCCCTAGTAAACCAAACATATGTCCTTTTACTCTCCTGTCTACGTAAACCTTCAAATAAGGAGAAAGAGCTATTTGATTTCTACATCAATACCTGCGGGTAAGTTCAGTTTTCTTAACGCATCGATCGTCTTTGACGTCGGCTCAAAAATATCAATCAATCGCTTATGCGTGGCGATGCCAAACTGTTCGCGGGATTTCTTGTCAATTACCGGCGAACGCAGCACCGTGTACACTTCCTTTTTGGTCGGAAGCGGCAAGGGGCCGGAAATCTTGGCTCCTGTGCGCTTCACAGTCTCAACGATCTCTCCCGCCGCCTGGTCCAGAAGGCGGTGGTCGTATGCCCTAAGTTTTATGCGTATTTTCTGCATTTTTTCTTACGCGATGACCCCGGTTACTACTCCGGCGCCCACTGTATGGCCCCCTTCACGAATGGCAAAACGCGACTCTTTTTCCATCGCGATAGGCGTGATCAACTCTACCTCCACCTCAATGTTGTCGCCGGGCATAACCATTTCAACGCCTTGCGGTAACGTAACGCTCCCTGTAACGTCGGTAGTGCGAAAATAGAACTGCGGCCTGTACCCTTTGAAAAACGGGGTATGCCTTCCGCCTTCTTCTTTGGTAAGCACGTACACCTGCGCCTTGAATTTCGTATGCGGTGTAATCGACTTAGGGGCAGCAATGACCATCCCGCGTTCAATGGTATCCTTATCAATACCGCGTAAAAGCAGCCCGACATTATCGCCGGCCTGGCCTTCATCGAGCGTCTTCCTGAACATCTCAACCCCGGTAACTACGGTCTTGTGAACCTCGGGCCTTAATCCGACGACTTCGACTTCATCGTTTACTTTAACCTTGCCGCGCTCAATCCTTCCGGTGCCTACCGTGCCTCTTCCCTCAATGCTGAATACGTCTTCAACCGCCATAAGGAGCGGCTTATCAAGGTCTCTGACGGGGATCGGGATAAACTCATCGGCTGCTTTCATCAGTTCAAGAATAGGCTTGCAGTCCTCGGAATTAGGGTCACCGCCTACCTGTAGCGCCTTTAACGCGCTTCCTTTAATTACCGGGGTCTTGTCTCCCGGATAACCGTATTTGGTAAGCAGTTCTCTTACTTCCATTTCAACCAGGTCAACCAGTTCTTTATCGGAAACCAGGTCGATCTTGTTTAAAAATACAACCATTGAAGGCACGTTCACCTGGCGGGCCAGCAGGATATGCTCTCTGGTCTGGGGCATCGGGCCATCCGCTGCAGACACTACCAGGATCGCACCGTCCATCTGCGCTGCGCCGGTAATCATATTCTTGATGAAATCCGCATGCCCGGGGCAGTCGATGTGTGCATAGTGGCGGTTATCGGTCTCATACTCAACGTGCGCAACTGAAATGGTCAGGATCTTGGTCTCATCCCTCACGGTACCACCCTTGGCGATATCGGCGTATTCGCGCGGTTGCGCTTTCCCGAGTTTCGACAATACATAGGTGATTGCAGAAGTAAGAGAAGTCTTGCCGTGGTCAATGTGGCCGATAGTCCCGATGTTGACATGAGGCTTGCTTCTTACAAATTTTTCTTTAGCCATTACTTCACCTCCGGTTTGTTAAGCACCCTTTTTCTCGCTATACGTAGCACCAACGGTAATTTTTTCGGCTATATTTAAAGGCACCTCATTGTAATATGAGGGCTCCATTGTATAGGAGGCACGTCCCTGTGTCAATGAACGTAAGCTGGTGGCATAATTGAAAATTTCTGCCAAAGGTACATATGCCCTAATCAAACGTATATTTGTCCGCTGAGTAAGGGAAATTATTTTTGCCCTGCGCGAATTCAAATCCCCTATTACCTGCCCCATGTATTCTTCAGGAACGACTACTTCCATATCCATAATCGGTTCCAGGAGCGCAGGATGCGCCTTCTTTACACCGTCGCTGAATGCAATCGCAGCCGCCATTTTAAAAGCGAGCTCCGAAGAATCCACTTCGTGGAATGAGCCGTCAACCAGGGTGACCTTCACGTCGGTAATCGGGTATCCGGCAAGGACCCCGCTCTTTGCCGCATCAAATACCCCGCGCTTCACCGAAGGTATGTATTCCCTGGGGATTGCCCCGCTTTTTATCTTGTCTTCAAAAGTAATGCCGGTGCCAGGCATCTCCTGGGGCTCAAGGTCCAACACCACGTGCCCGTACTGGCCGCGCCCGCCGGACTGCTGGATGAACTTTCCGATGCTGTGCGCCTTCCTGGTAATCGTCTCCCGGTATGCGACCTGGGGCGAGCCTACCTGCGCTTCGATATTGAACTCTCTTAGGATCCGGTCAATAATTACCTCGAGATGCAATTGGCCCATCCCTGAGATAACCGTCTGGCCGGTTTCCTGGTTATAGGTAACGCGAAACGACGGATCTTCTTCTTCAAGCTTATGCAACACCATACCCAGTTTTTCCTGATCCTGCTTTGTCTTCGGCTCAATCGCCTGCTGGAGCACCGGCTCAGGAAAGGTCATTGATTCAATAAGGATGGGGCTTTTCTCGTCGCAAAGCGTATGCCCTGTCTTTGTTTCCTTAAGCCCGACCGCAGCGACGATATCCCCGGTAGAAACGCTCTCAATAATTTCCTGGCGGTTTGCATGCATTCTCAATAATTTAGAAACCCGCTCTTTTTCTCTGACGGTCGAATTATATATATAACTTCCCGCTTTCAGTATTCCGGAATACACGCGGATATAATTGATTTTCCCCACGTAAGGATCGGTACTCACCTTAAAACACAGGGCGGAAAACGGCGCCTTATCGGAACAGGCAATCTCTTCGAATTCCCCGGAATCCGGGTTCATCCCTTTGACGGGAGGCAGGTCTTTGGGGGAAGGCAGATATGCGCATATCGCATCGAGCAACAACTGGATCCCTTTATTACGCAGCGAAGTTCCGCAAAGCACCGGTACGAATTTGTTTTCTATCGTATTTGTGCGGATTGCCTTTTTTATATCGTCATTGGTAACCTCTTTGCCGTGGACGAACTTATCCATCATTCCTGCGTCTACTTCCGCAAGCCTTTCAATCAAGATAGAACGGTGATGCTCAGCTTCCTGCAAATGCTCCTTAGGGATAGCTACCACATCTCGTTCCTTGCCTAAATCATCCTTATATACGATATACTTCTTTTCAACCAAATCGATAATGCCTTCAAATTCGTCTTCGTGGCCTACGGGAAGCTGAATAGCTGCCGCATGCGCGCTCAGCTTGGCATGAATATCTTTGATTGTGTCAAAGAAATTGCTTCCTGTCCTGTCTAATTTATTCACAAATGCAATCCTGGGTACCCCGTAGCGCTCTGCCTGGCGCCAGACAGTTTCTGATTGCGGCTCAACCCCGCCAACACCGCAGAACACTACCACTGCACCATCAAGCACTTTTAATGAGCGCTCCACTTCAACCGTAAAATCCACATGGCCCGGAGTATCGATAATATTTATTGTGAAATCGCCCCACGTACTTGTCGTGCAGGCTGCGGTAATGGTGATCCCCCGCTCCTGTTCCTGCGCCATCCAATCCATAGTAGCGGTACCCTGGTCAACTTCCCCGATTTTGTAGGTCTTACCGGTGAAATAAAGGATGCGCTCAGTAGTCGTGGTCTTTCCCGCGTCTATATGGGCGATAACGCCGATATTCCTGATTTTTTCCAAAGGAATTGTGTGTCTCATAGTTACCATCTAAAATGCGCGAATGCCTTATTAGACTCCGCCATCTTATGCGTATCATCTCTCTTTTTAATCGCCGAACCTTCTCCTTTATATGCCGCCATAATTTCGTCCGCCAGTTTTTGTTCCATGGGCCTGCCTTTTTTATTTTTGGCGAAGTCCCGGATCCAGCGTAAGGCAATAGAGGTGCCTCTTTCCTGTTTTACCTCAATCGGCACCTGATAGGTTGCCCCGCCCACCCTTCTTGGTTTCACCTCAAGGCGCGGCCTGGCATTATCAATTGCCTTGTAAAAAATCTTCAGGGCGTCTGGTTCATTGAGCTGCTTTTTCAATATTTCGAAAGCGCCGTATACGATTTTTTCGGCTATGGGCTTTTTGCCTTTCAACATAACCATATTTACGAACCGTGCGACGACTTTACTGCTGTATTTTGGATCGGGTATTACTTCTCGTTTCTGAGCTTTTCTTCTTCTCATTTCGGCCTCTTGGCTCCGTATTTAGAGCGGGACTTCTTTCTCTGGTTGACTCCCGCTGCATCAAGGGTGCCTCGGACAATATGGTACCTGACGCCGGGAAGGTCCTTGACGCGGCCTCCCCTGACAAGCACTATAGAATGTTCCTGAAGATTATGCCCTTCGCCCGGTATATAGGAAGTTACTTCGATACCGGTGGTAAGCCTGACCCTGGCAATTTTACGTAACGCCGAATTCGGTTTTTTCGGAGTCATGGTCCTTACCTGAATACAGACGCCTCTTCTTTGAGGGCACCGTTTCAATGCCGCGGATTTCGTTTTCTTTACCTTTGATTTCCTTCCTAAGCGGATCAACTGTGAAATGGTTGGCATGATAAATTATTCCTTTTCTTTCTCGCCCTTTTCCTGCTTTTCTTCACTGACCTTTACCGCCTCAACATCACGGTGCGTCCTGAAACCGGTCCCTGCAGGAATGAGATGGCCCACGATTACGTTCTCCTTAAGGCCAAACAGCTCGTCTGATTTACCGGCAGTAGCCGCGTCGGTAAGCATACGCGTCGTTTCCTGGAAGCTGGCAGCCGAAATGAAACTTTCCGTCGTCAAAGACGCTTTAGTTATCCCAAGCAACAGAGGGGTAGCCTGCGCAGGTTTTCCGCCCTTCTTGAGTATTCGTGCATTCTCTTTCTGGAAATTCCATTTATCCACCTGTTGCATAGGCAAAAAATCCGTATCACTGGGGTCCTCAATCCTTACTTTTTTAAGCATCTGTCTAGTAATTACCTCAATATGTTTATCGTTGATATGTACCCCCTGAAGCCTGTATACCTCCTGCACCTCATTGACCAGATACTCCTGAAGCACTTTATCGCCGCAGACCTTTAGGATATCCTGAAGCACTACCGGCCCGTCAGTGAGCTGCTGGCCCGCCGTGACCTTATCGCCTTTATAAACGTTAGGATGCTTGCCGTGAGGAATCACATATTCCCGCTGCATGCCGGTTGGCGATTTTACTATGATGACGCGTTGCCCTTTCTTAGTCTCTCCAAATTCGATAAAACCGTCGATCTCGCTGATAACCGCAGGATCCTTTGGTCTTCTTGCCTCAAAAAGTTCAGCGACCCGCGGAAGGCCTCCGGTAATATCCCTGGTTTTCACGGTCAGGCGCGGAATCTTTGCCAAGAGGTCTCCTGCTTCAATGCCCTGGCCGTCTTTCACCAAAATATGCGCACCTACCGGTATAGGATAAATGCCCAGCACCTCTTTTTTGTTATCCAAAATAAGAATTTGAGGATGATATTCTTGTTTATGCTCAACAACTACGTGCTCGGTTAATTTAGTAACCGGGTTTAATTCCTGGATAACGGTAACATTCTCTTTCAAATCCTCATACTTGACCGTACCGGATACCTCGGTAAGGATAGGCGCGGTATATGGGTCCCAGTGTACAAAAGAAACGCCCTTAGCTATCTCTTCGCCTTCCTTGATGCTTATAAAAGCGCCTTGAGGCACAAGATAACGTTCAAGCTCTCTGCCGTCTTTGTCATTAATGCTCACCGCACCATTTCTGTTGAGAACGATATATTCCTTTTTCTTGGGAACGACCCTTAGATTATGGTATTTAATAAAACCCTTATTGCGCGAGGTGGTAAAAGACTGTTCTACTACACGTGATGCAGTACCTCCGATATGGAAGGTCCTTAAAGTCAGCTGGGTGCCCGGTTCTCCGATACTCTGGGCGGCGATAACCCCGACTGCCTCTCCCTCTTCAACCAGCCTTCCGCTGGCTAAGTTCCTGCCATAGCACTTCACGCATACCCCTCTTTCCGACTCGCAGGTCAGAACGCTGCGTATGCGTATCCTCTCAATGCCCAGCTTCTCGATCATCTCGGCTTTTTCTTCGGTAATTTCTTCGCCCTGCTCTACAATTACTTCATCGGTAATAATATCTACGATGTTATCCAGCGCCACCCTTCCTACTATGCGGTCTTTCAGGCTTACCACTACTTCATTGCCTTCCGTAATCGCCTGGACAGTGATACCGTTTAAGGTGCCGCAGTCGTTGGCGGTAACAATCACTTCCTGCGCCACATCCACCAGCCTCCTGGTGAGGTAGCCGGCGTCTGCCGTCTTAAGGGCGGTATCCGCAAGGCCTTTGCGCGCGCCGTGAGTCGAAATAAAATATTCAAGAACGGTGAGCCCTTCTTTGAAATTCGAGGTAATCGGGTTCTCAATAATTTCGCCCGAAGGCTTTGCCATTAGGCCGCGCATCCCGGCCAGCTGACGGACCTGCAACCTTGAACCTCGGGCACCTGAATCCGCCATCATAAATATAGGGTTAAACGGCTCCATCTCTTTAAAAAGAAGGTCTGAAATACGATCAGTAACGCGGGTCCAGACGTCAATTACCTTATTTGACCTTTCCCGGTTGGTAATAATGCCTTTGCGGTATTGATCTTCTATCTTGGCAACTTCTTCCTTTGCCTCTTTCAAAACATCCTGCTTGGCTTTAGGGATTACCAGGTCGTCGATACCTATCGACATACCGCCCAGCGTCGACATCTCAAACCCGAGCCTCTTAATGTCGTCCAATAGCTGAATCGTGCGGTTGTGCCCGAACCGCTTGTGGCAGTCACTGACAATACTGCCCACATTACTCTTATTAAGCTCTTTATTCACGAACCCGAAACCTTCCGGAAGCCGTTGGTTGAACATTATCCTTCCGACGGTAGTGGTGATAATCTGTGTTCCTGCCTTAGGTCTTCCCTCGTCAGAATCATACACATTATCGATTCTTAGCTTGATCTTGGCGTGCAACTCTATCGCCTGGTCTTCATACGCTGCCAGCGCCTCGTCCGCAGACGAAAACACCTTATTTTCGCCTTTTACGTTCGATTTCTCTTTGGAAAGGTATGATAATCCCAATACGATATCCTGCGTGGGGGTAACAATGGGTTTGCCGTGAGCGGGAGAAAAGACGTTGTTTACGGAGAGCATAAGGATCTTTGCTTCCATCTGTGATTCGACGGAAAGAGGCACATGCACCGCCATCTGGTCGCCGTCGAAATCTGCGTTAAAACCGCTACAGACCAAAGGATGTATTTTGATCGCCTTGCCTTCGGTCAGGATGGGCTGGAATGCCTGGATACTCAAACGGTGCAATGTAGGAGCGCGGTTCAGCAAGACCGGGTGATCCTTAATTACCTCATCAAGAATATCCCAGACTTCGATACGGCCGTGACCAACCATCCTACGCGCATGCTTTATCGTATGCACAAAACCCTTCTCTTTCAGTTTTTTGATGATAAAAGGCTCGAACAATTCAAGGGCCATCTGCTTGGGAAGCGCGCATTCTGAAAGTTTTAGCTCAGGGCCGACCACAATTACCGAACGGCCAGAATAATCGACGCGTTTACCGAGCAAGTTCTGACGGAAACGCCCCTGTTTCCCCTTAAGCATATCAGAGAGGGATTTTAAGGGCCTGTTATTGGATCCTACTACAGCCCTGCCGTGCCTGCCATTGTCCAAAAGCGCATCCACTGCTTCCTGCAGCATACGTTTCTCGTTGCGGATAATGATTTCGGGCGCACTCAGTTCAATAAGTTTGTGCAGTCGGTTATTGCGATTGATCACCCTGCGATACAAATCGTTCAGGTCAGAGGTGGCAAATCTTCCGCCCTCCAGGGGGACTAGCGGCCTTAAATCAGGCGGGATCACCGGCAATGCCTCAAGTATCATCCATTCAGGCTTATTCCCGGATTTTCTGAATTCTTCAACGATCTTCAAAGACTTAAGCGCCTTGCGGTTATTCAAGAGCCCTTTCGATTTCTCAAGGTCTCTCCTTAATTTACGGCAATACGCATCCAGGTCAATTTCTTTGAGCAGGTCGCGCAAGGCCTCAGCGCCAATTTTTGCCTTAAATTTTGAGCCGTACTTCTCAAGCGCTTCCTGATATTTAT
>JAQUON010000011.1 GCA_028717045.1 Candidatus Omnitrophota bacterium
CTTTTGCCTGAAGGGCGGCCTTCACTTGTTCAAAATCTTGCACAGAACTGATAATTTCATAATTCTCACTGTCCTGCTTCATGTCCTCGGCACCCGCCTCTAGTACGGTGTTCAACAAGTCTTCCTCTTTGGCGTCATTTTTACTAATCAATATATAGCCCTTTTTAGTGAACATCCAGTTCACAGAACCGGCCCCCGCAAGATTGCCGCCTTTCTTGGACATAATATTGCGTATTTCAGCGGTCGTGCGGTTCTTATTGTCAGTCAGGGCCTCTATAATGACCGCTACGCCGCCTGAGCCGTACGCCTCATAGATTACCGACTCATACACTACGCCTGGCAGCTCGCCGGTTCCGCGCTTAACTGCCATTTTGACGTTATCAGAAGGCATATTCGCTTCTTTGGCTTTGGCTATCGCGGTCCTCAACCTGCTGTTGGTATCGGGGTTGCCACCCCCTTCTCTGGCAGCAACGGTGATTTCTTTGATTATTTTGGTATATGCTGCGCCTTTTGCCGCATCAGCAGCAGCTTTCTTATTTTTGTTTGTTTTCCACTTTGAATGACCTGACATTTGTATCCTCCTTAAATAATCGGGTCTATAGTCTATGGTCAATAGTCAACTACATTGTTTGCTTTACTATTGACTATGGACTATCGACCCATACTGTACCATATTTCAAATGAGACAGGCAGAATAAGCCGAGTTTTGTGCCGATACGATTAACCGCATCTGGGTGATTATTTCTCTCGTCTGAAAAGTTGCCTTATCAGCTCAAGCGGCATACCCAAGACTCATAGCGCGCCGGGCCAGCGCTGGTCTCCTAGTCTACCTTGCTCCGCGCGGGGTTTTCCATGCCAACCGTATCGCTACAGTTGCGGTAGTCTCTTACACTGCCTTTTCACCCTTGCCTAATGCAGCCAAAGGCAACACTAGGCGGTATTTTTTCTGTGGCACTTTCCTTCCGCCAGGAAATATAGCGGACTCTGCGTTACAGAGCGCGTTGCCCTCCGGAGCTCGGACTTTCCTCCCTCGCCGTTCGCAATGCGAAACAGCAAGGGCAACCACCTTCTGCCTGTCCCGTTATATGAAAAATCTGCCAATGAAATTTCTTCGACGGGGCCTGCCCCTTATTTTCAAAGAATCCTACGCATTTGCGTTCGCAACTGCCTGGTTTGCTAATTTATCCGCGCCTTTGTTTTGTTGGCGGGGAATATTTTTGATCTCTACATCCTTGAAAGCGGCAATCAATCGTACTGCCTGATTATATAATCCAATAAGGTTTTGGTTCTTTATTTTATATTCGCCTTTTAGCTGCCTGCAAAGCAGCTGGCTATCGGAATGAACCCTCACCTTCTCTGCCTTCAGTATCAATGCCTGTTGCAGCCCAAATATGAGGGCCGTATATTCGGCTACATTATTGGTCCCTTTGCCGATATAGCTTGAGACGTTCTTAATCGTCTCGCCCTTTTCACAAATTACTACCCCTATCCCGCTTGGCCCGGGGTTGCCCTTTGAAGCACCGTCTATATAAATTGTGAGCTCTCTCATTTCATCCTACGCAAAACGAAGTTGCGCTATTCGGCGGTATATAATATGCGATTGCAAACCTCGCAGGTAATAATCCGTTCATACATTTTGATAAGGTTAATCACCTGAGGAGGCACGTACATATTGCAGCCCTGGCAGGTATTGTCTTTCACACTCACAATAGCGAGCCCGTCTCGGTTCAGCAGGATCCTTTCATATTGCGCAAGGATCCTCGCATCGATATGAGGAACTATTCTGGCCCTTTCCGCTTCAAATTGCGCAAGATGCCCCTCGATTTCCTTAATCCTATCCTGGACTTGCGCGATTTGCGAATTCATCTTTTTTTCTTCCTCTTGAAGCTTTATTCTTTCTTTTTCTATATTGCCTTTTTCTTTATCTATTTGGTCGAAAATAGTCAAAATCCCGTCTTCTATGACTGAGGCGTCAGCCTTGGTATCCTGTATCTGCTGCAACATCGTCTGATATTCCTTATTCGTTTTAAGGGTGTAAAGCTGCGACTGCAACTTCTTTACCCCTTCCTCTTTAGAGGCCAATTCCAGTTCTTTATCCTTGCGCTTTTTCTGTAAATCTAAAAGTACTTTCTCTGCCTCTGCTACCTTACTCTTATTTTCCTCAAAAGACGCCTTGAGTGCTTCTATCTCTTTCGGTCTTTTTTCTTTTTCATCACGAAATGCGTAAATTTTGGTATCAACTGCTTGTAACTGAATCAAGCCATCTAGTTGTTCCTTCAGATTAACGGATGCCACTGGCCATCCTTTCTTCGTTTAAATACGAAAATGGGCATTAGAGGACTTGAACCTCTGGCCTCTACAATGTGAGTGTAGCGCTCTAACCAACTGAGCTAAATGCCCCTAGGCAATCTGGGCCCACAGGGGTTCTCCCGCTCCATCATTTTTAATGGCCAGAACGGGATCCCGTTTCTTCGGAATTAATAATTGAAACGGGAAAACCCACATAATATCCACACCTTTCAACCTGGGCCCAGAAGGGTTCGAACCTCCGACCAAGTGATTATGAGTCACCTGCTCTACCACTGAGCTATGGGCCCTGCAAACCTAAGCCTTTACCATTACCACAAGCAATAAGTTCTTTTCGGCGCACTATTTTACTCCTTAGCGCGCCAAATTTTTTCAAAATGTAACATTATATGATACTATTTTTAAAGTATTTTGGCAAGACAAAAATTGTTAAAAAATAAAGGGATACGACAACCGGTCTTGAATCAGGAATAATGCTATGCTATACTTTAAGTGCCGATAAAAGCAAACTATCCGAAAGGGTAGGACGCAAAGCTATAGGGCCTAAAGACCGCGTAAGCGGGATATGGTTGCCAGTTGCCGAAGCGAACGCAGGGCCACAAAAAACCCGCGCCGAACGCTTTTTATCGGCGTTTTTATTTTGTAGGTAGTGAAGAATAAAAAAGGCGGGAGCGTATTACTTAGAAAATCGTCTTCTTGGCCTTCTTATACCACGGGCAATCCCAGCAATAGGTAAAATCCTTAGGGCTTTTCGGATGGAAGCTGTCACCGAGCCAGCAATACCTGCCAAGGTCGTTCTTGAAAGCACGACAACCCTGTTTTACCTCTTTTGAGCATTGCCAGAACTCCCAACAATTCTGGGGTCCTTGCGAATCCTCGCGCCTCATCTCGCCCTCCGCGAATAACCACCGAGAGATGCGCTTACTCACAAATGTATTTTCTAATATTATGCTACTGCATTAAAATGATTTGTCAACAAAAATAAGGAAAGGCCCTAAGGCAGGCTATGCGTTCTTGAGGAGATGGTAACTTCCCATCAAGTCGGGCTCTTCAAGATCAATCCCGGACATATATCTATGGCAAATGGTAGATTTTGACCAAACGACCATACCGCGGGTAAACAGGGGTTCTTTATGGTGAGGGAAATACAGCCATATACCGACAATCGTGCGTGCGCAGAGTTCCTGGCTTGTGACAAGACAGAGGCCTTTTGCGCATATATTGTACGTTTCGGCATCGTTATTATTATACGAATCGGCTCCGCAATACTTCACCGCAAGCCTTACCGAGCAACGTTCGAACACCCTACGGTCTTCAAAACCCAGCTCATCCATTTCTCTCCCGCATACCGGTAATAGAAAGGGCTCCCGCTGCCTCCTTTTCCGGCAACCCGGCTATCGAAAACTGCTACATTCGACCCGTAGGCTTTCCGCCTCTCTAAAATGCATGAGATTTGGCTTTTCCGGTGAAGGATTGCTCCTACTATAATATTAATTATTATTTATTAAAATTCAAGGGGTTAGGAGGGTTCGCAAGAAAACGTTTTCACGAGAGAAAATAATATACCTAAGTCTAATATTCTCTCTCGTGGGTCACGCTCATATCAAGGAATGCGCGCAGCCTCCTTGAGCGGGTGGGATGCCTGAGTTTTTTGAGTACCTTTGCCTCAATCTGACGGATTCTTTCTCTGGTAACCTTAAAAATATTGCCTACTTCTTCTAGGGTCCTGGGGCAGCCATCCTGAATGCCAAAACGCAACATCAGTATCTTGCGTTCCTTGTCTGCGAGAGTGTTAAGAATGCAATCCATCTCTTCCTTAAGCATCGAACGCACCGCGGTATTTGCAGGAGAAGCTATTTTCTTATCCTGTATGAAATCCCCGAAATGAGTGTCCCCCTCGTCGCCGATAGGCATTTGCAGCGATATCGGTTTTTGCGCAAATTTCAAGATCGCCTTGATCTTGCCCCTGGAGAGACGCATCTTCTGGGCAATTTCTTCAGGACGGGGCTCGCGGTCATTTTCCTGAAGGAAAACCCGGGAGAAACGTATAATCTTATTGATGGTCTCGGTCATATGCACGGGTATCCGTATGGTCCTGGCCTGATCGGCTATTGCCCGGGTAATCGCCTGCCGTATCCACCACGTCGCATAGGTAGAAAATTTATAGCCGCGTTTGTACTCGAATTTTTCTACCGCCCTCATTAGCCCGATGTTACCTTCCTGGATAAGGTCCAAGAAAGAAAGCCCCCGGTTATTATATTTTTTTGCGATGCTGACGACCAGCCTTAGGTTTGCTTCAACGAGCCTCTCTTTTGCGTGTTTAAATTTCATGTAGGCATAGCGGACCATCTTCATCTGCTCTTTCATCTTGGCATAGGACCCGCCGATCTCCCGTATTATTTCACGCCTGCGCCTGATGTGCCTTTTTTTCTGTTTCTCGATATTGTCAAGCTCCCTGATAAGCTTGCTCAGTTTACGCACGATCGATTCCACCACAGAAACCGTGAAGTTGAATTTAAGCAACAACAGCAGGCACTTCTGCTCGTTCTTTGTCCTCTTCAACCGCTCTGCGATCCTTGCGAACCTATTTAATACGCTGCGGTGTCCCGTCTGAAGCTCTCCTTTGATCGCCTCTTCTACGTTGATTTTCTCATCAAGGATATCCTTAACGAACAACAGGATCGTATTCCTGGCGAATTTGGTAACCAGGACTGACTTTTTGAACTTTTCTTCCGCGTCTTCGATCTTCTTAGCCAATAGTATCTCTTCTTCGCGCGAGAGTAAAGGGATAGAGCCCATTTGTTTTAGGTACATTTTAACCGGGTCATCTAATGGCAAAAAGCGCTCTTCCCCCTTTAACTGTTCTTCCAGTACCGTTTCCTCTTTAAGTAAAGTAATATGCTTATCGAGATCCAGCTCCTGCTCATTTTCAACAAGCTGGATATCTTCATTGCCGAGAATATCGAAAATCTGGTCGATTTCTTCAGAAGAAGAAACGGTCTCAGGTAACAAATCATTTACTTCATCGTACGTCAGGAAGCCTTTTTGTTTTCCGAGCGCGATAATTTTTTCTACGTCATTTTTGGTGTATATTTTCTTTTTCATCCCGGCCTCTCACCTTGTCTTTATTAATTCATCCAATTCTGCTATTAATGTATGCAATCGTTCTTCATCTCCGCTTTCCTGCGCATCCTTTATCTCTTCTTGCAAACGCTGCCGCTTACATGACAATTTCTTGGCTTTAAGCCTCTGTACGCAGTCGGTAAGAATCTTATCCCTCTTTTCGCCGCTTATATCCGGCAAGAATGTAGACTCGCACAAAAGCCGCGTCGACTCAGTATCCCCAAGATGGGTGAGCAGCTTAGACGGCTCGATACCTTTACCTTGAGCCACACAATCAAACATAAGAGCGACAATTTTAGCAGTCCGCTCGTCCTGAAAATCATCGGGTTCAAGTTTGTCTTTTAATTCGGCAATGATTGTATCTTCTTCCAGCATAAGCTTAATTAAGAATTTTTCAATGGGATGTATGGATTTCTGCGTCCCCAGAGAGGTCGATGTGGCGCGCAGGTATTCTTTGCCTGCTGCGTGGAAAAGACCTGCCTCTTGAAGCAACGCTTCCTCCTTCACCTTAAGCTCCTGGGCAAGCTTCTTGAAATATTCTGATTTTACAACCGGCCTTCTGAATTTCTGTATCGTAGGCAGCATCTCCGAACAAATCTTTTCTTTTCCTTCAATATCATCGGAGTTATAGCGAGATTTCAAAACCGACATTTTATAATCAAAGAGGGGCTGCGCATCGGCTATGAGCGCTTGAAAGCGTGCAATGCCGTTTTTCCTGATGAATAAATCCGGGTCATAGCCTTGCGGCAATGATACGACCCGCACCTGCATATCTTCTTCGACAAAAATATCCAGCGCCCTTATTGTTGCGATTTGCCCCGAGGCATCTCCATCATAAACCATTACCACATTATGCGTATATCGCTTGATAAGGCGGGCCTGTTCCGCAGTCAAGGCGGTGCCGGAAGAGGCGACGACATTGCGCACCCCTGCCTGGAACGCGCTAATAAAGTCGAGGTACCCTTCAACGACAACCGCAGCATCGAGGTCCCTGATTGCGTCTTTTGACAACCAAAGACCGTAGAGGTTTTTTCCTTTTATGTACAACGGCGTTTCGGGAGAATTGATATATTTGGGCAGAGACGTATCGAGCACCCTTGCCCCAAAACCGATAGCCCTTGCCTTAACATCGAATATAGGAAATATGATACGGTTACGGAATCTATCATAATATCCGCCGCCCTCCTTAGGCACTACAAGCCCTGCCTTCTCCATTAACGAAAGGCTGACGCCCTTGCTTCTTAAGTGATTAATCAAGGCATCCCATTTTTCTGCCGCAAAGCCGATTTTGAAGGTCTTAATCGCTTCTTGAGGTATGCCCCTTTTTAAAAGGTACTCCCTTGCGTGAGTACCGACAGGAGTACTCAGGTTATTTTCGTAGAAACTTGCTGCCGCTTCAGATGCCTTCTGCAATTGAACGGTAATCCCCGAAGGTTCCTTTGCGCCGAACGAGAGGTTTTCCGGGATAACGACGCCCGCCTTTTTCGCCAAAGCCTCTACCGCTTCGGGAAATTCTATCCTCTCAAACTGCATAAGAAAATTAAACACGTTGCCTCCGGCACCGCAGCCAAAACAGTGATATATCTGCTTATCGGTAGATACCATAAACGAAGGCGTTTTCTCCTGGTGGAACGGGCATAACGCCCTGAAATTCCTTCCTGCGCGTTTAAGCGGTATGAATTCGGAAATAACCTCGACGATATTCACTCGGCTTAACACAGCTTCTACTATATGATCAGGAATTCTTCCTTTCATTTCAATTCCTTTTAAATCTTCGGAAGCCGGAACAGTTACGCACCGTGAGCGGGTGCCGTTTCTCAATCTTGTCCAAAAGCAGGTTCAGGCCGAGAGTGTCGGAAGAAACATGGCCTGCAATCACTACGCTAAGGCCAGAATCTTTAACCTTCTTAAAATGCTCCTCGCTTAAATGCATTGCTACGATGGTGCGCATCCCGGCTTTATAGAGCGGCTCGTATACGCCCTGCGGGCCCTCTGTCCCCCCGGTCATCTCAAGGAAAACCTCTCCTACGCGACGGTGAGGGTTACCTATAATAATACGTGGCCCCATAGACTCTTTTTCGGCAAGTTGATATTCAGGCTCTTCAAGTAAAATCGTAATGATATCCTTAATAGTGCTTGGTTTTTTCCTTTTCAAAAGCCTATCTAAGTAATAGGCTGCGTGGTTGTCAGCCGGCGTATGCGCGCACATAAAAGGAAGTTTCAGTAGCCTTGCAGCATCAACTGCCCGCATATGGTTCGCAGGAGCCAGCCTACGCTCAACTTCCCTCATGCGTTCATCCAAAAGTTCTTCTGCTACCTTTAAGGAGATACCGGCTTTCTTTAAAAGATCAACCTGCAGCTTCATCACGTTAAAAAGGCCGGCGTATGCGGTCCCTTCTGGATGATGTGCAAGGACTAAATCAAGCCCCTCCCGGCTCCTAACCGCATCAGCCAAAAGCAGCTCAGGGACCTCGATATCGATACCCACCAGCACTTTCGACACCGCGGTATCCGGCTTCCCGTAAAGGATCCCGCTATCGGCATAAGAAGTAATCTTTGTTTTCTTGCTTCTGGGGTCGCATTCCCTGCCGGAACGTACAACCAGATTATAGAACTCGGATAATTTCATGAATTAATACTATCCTGGACTTCCTGAATAGTGTCATTGAACCTTTCACCCGTCATAAATTTAGACATCACGTGGCGCCACAGCCAACTGTACGTGGAAGGCGCTACTTTAAAGAAAGAGCTCCCGGAGAGAGAGTTGAGGGCACTGCTCCTTAGGTAGCTGATCGAAGAGATCACCAGCATAAAAACGATGAGCCCGGACAACAGGATAGACCTAAGGACCCCCAGCGTGACGCCCCCTACCTTATTCACACGCGGCACCGCCTCCATTTTGATGAAACGGGCGAAGACTGAACGGGACGCAAAGAAGAAAAGATCCGTGATCACCACAATAAATACAAAAAAGATAAAATCAAGAAAATCTAAAGGTACGACCTTAAGATCGAATCGGTCTCTGAAAAAATCGGATACTGGGGTGTAATAGTGAAGAGAAAAGTATATCGCACACACAGTGCCCAGGAATCTGAACAATTCGTGCGGTAGGCCGTTTTTTAAAGCGATGTAACAGGTTCTGGCAAAAATAATTACAATGCCGATATCGACCCAATTTATCCGTGCAAATGCCTCAAGTATCATAAGATAATAAAAATTTTTACAAGTATATCATATAAAAGGCGGTTTGTCAAGAAAGCGCTTTCTTTACCTATATAAAAGAGAAGGGGCGAAGTTTCCTTCGCCCCTGCAAACGGTTACGTAAAACTCTTCCTAAAACCGTTTAATACATTCCTCCCATTCCTCCCATTCCTCCCCCTGGAGGCATAGGTGGCATTTTTTCGTCCTTTTCAGGCTTATCCGAAATGAGTGCCTCCGTAGTAAGCAGGAGCGCAGCGATACTGGCCGCATTCTGCAAGGCACTGCGGGTAACCTTAGTAGGATCAATCACGCCGGCTTGTATCATGTCCACATACGCATCTTGTGATACATCATAGCCGATACTGGTCTTCTCTTGTTTTATCCTCTGCACCACTACTGAACCCTCAAGCCCCGCATTCTGGGCAATTTGGCGGATCGGCTCTTCCAACGACCTTTTAATTATATCGATACCGATCTTTTCGTCGCCGTCTACTTTCAACTTTTCAAGGGCAGCGATAGTGCGCAGGAGCGCAACTCCGCCTCCGGGGATAATGCCTTCTTCTGCGGCTGCGCGCGTTGCATGAAGCGCATCTTCCACGCGGGCCTTTTTCTCCTTCATTTCGGTTTCTGTTGCTGCACCCACATTGATAACCGCAACTCCCCCGGCCAGTTTTGCCAGCCTTTCCTGAAGCTTCTCTTTATCGTAATCGGAATCACTTGACTCGACCTGTTTTTTGATCTGGGCAATCCGTGCATTAATCGCCTGGGTCTTGCCTGCACCCTCAACGATCGTAGTATTCTCTTTATCTACCTTTACCCGCTTTGCCCGGCCAAGATCCTCGCTGTCTACATTCTCTAGCTTAATACCGAGGTCTTCGGTTATTGCTTTTCCGCCGGTCAGCACCGCGATATCCTCAAGCATGGCTTTACGCCTGTCTCCGTATCCGGGCGCTTTCACCGCACACGCAACAAAGGTCCCGCGGATCTTATTTACCACCAGTGTAGCTAAGGCTTCGCCTTCGACTTCCTCGGCAATGATAAGCAAAGGCTTGCCTGCGCGGGCTATCTTCTCAAGAAGCGGAAGGATATCTTTAATCGCAGATATCTTTTTTTCATAGATGAGAATATAGGGGTCTTCAAGCACCACTTCCATTCTTTCGGCATCAGTGACAAAATACGGCGAAAGGTACCCCTGGTCAAACTGCATCCCTTCGACAACCTCTTTTGTCGTTGCGGTGGATTTTGCCTCTTCAACGGTAATAACGCCATCTTTGCCGACGCTGTCCATGGCTTCCGCAATAAGGTCTCCAATAGTGGTATCGCAGTTCGCTGCGATGGAGGCAACCTGCGCAAATTCTTTCTTTTCTTTGATCGGAGTAGAAAGTTTCTTGAGTTCCTCGATTACCTTTTCTACCGCCTTTTCAATCCCCCGTTTTAGCGCCATGGGATTTGCGCCTGCAGTCACGTTCTTAAGCCCTTCGCGATAAATAGCCTCGGCTAAGATTGTCGCCGTGGTAGTCCCGTCACCAGCAGTATCAGAAGTCTTTTCAGCGACTTCCTTTACCATCTGGGCGCCCATATTCTCAAAAGGATCTTCTAGGTCTATTTCTTTTGCAACGGTTACGCCGTCTTTAGTAATGGTTGGCGAGCCAAACTTCTTGTCGATAACAACATTCCGGCCCTTGGGGCCAAGGGTCACCTTGACCGCAGCTGCCAGCTGCTCTACGCCGCTTAAGATCTTCCTGCGGCCTTCATCCCTGAATAACAACTGTTTTGCCATGACTCCTCCTCTAGTGTTATTTGATAATTGCCAGGATATCCTCTTCCCTGATGATTAAAAGCTCTTCTCCGTCCTTGCTGGTAAATTCATTGCCGGAGTATTTGCCGTACAATACCTTGTCGCCTGCTTTTACTTCCAACGGTTGTAAGGTGCCGTTTTCCAGGATTTTGCCTTTGCCGACAGCAATCACTTCTCCCTGTTGAGGCTTTTCCTTGGCGGTATCAGGCAAGACAATCCCGCCCTTAGTCTTATTCTCGGCTTCAAGCGGCTTTACCAGAACGCGGTCACCAAGTGGATGAATCTTCATTACTACACCTCCTTTAATTGTTTTGATGAGTTATGTTGATTTTGGCACTCAAAAATACAGAGTGCTAATTTAAAGCATTTTTTGCGATTTGTCAAGTATTTTTTTTAAAATTTATTTCTCTTCGTCGATCAAGGCCAACACATCCGCAATATTCACCGGGTCCCCCTCGCGGAAGAATATCTCCGTCAACACGCCGGTGGAAGGACTAGGCAAATTAAATGCGGTTTTATCCGTAGTAAGCTCGACCAAATCGTCTTTCTCGTTAACCCTGTCCCCTTCCTTAAAAAACCAATAAGAAACAGTTGCGCTCTTGATACCCTCGCCTAATTCCGGTAAAATAACCTTTACCATCGCCGCTGGCTCCTTTATTTTTTGCCGTCTTCAGTGCATATGGCCCCTAAAAACGCTTTCCTTATACTTCTCTTAATGCCTCGGCAGTATTTTCAGATAAAGACGGATGCGCAAAGAGCAAATCTCTGAAATGTCTCACTTCAACGCCGGCCTGTACCGCAACCGTAAGGACGCCGATGAGTTCGGTTGCGCCTGGCCCTATGATCGAGGCGCCGAGAATGCGATCGGATCGCACATCAGTCACTATCTTAATGAACCCTTCCGCCTCTCCCATAATACGCGCCATCGCCGAAGCGAGAAAATGAAAGACACGCACCCGGGTATGGAGCGAGCGCTCTTTGGCAGCTAGTTCGTTCAGCCCGACGCTGGCTACCTCAGGATACGTAAAAATACAATTGGGGACATTGACGTTGGATGCCTTTTGCGAAGGTGTGCCTGCCGCGATATTCAACGCCGCAATACGCGCCTGATACGCAGCAAAATGAGCCAACATATTTACTGCAGTGCAATCGCCAGCCGCATACACGTTATGCACGGAGGTCCTAAGGTACTCATCAATAACAATCCTGCCCTTATCAACCTTAACTCCCGCAGAATCTAAACCGAGGCCGTCAATCCGCGGCTTTCTGCCCACGCATACCAACACGGTTTCGTACGAATTAAAATCATAGCCGCCCGGCTGTGCGTGAGTCACTACTTCTATGCCCCTTTTCTTAAACGCAGTTTCCAGTTTTCGCGCAACTTCTAAGTCCTCCTGCGGCAACAGTTGAGGCATTGCCTCCCTTATGGTAACGCGGGAGCCCAAGAGAGAGAAAAGAGAGGCAAACTCGCACCCGATTACCCCCCCACCGACAATCAGCAAAGAAGCGGGGATGTGTTCATACGATACTATATCGTTGCTGGAAATGATTTTTTTCCCGTCAAACTGCAAACCCTCGCATCGTGCGGGTTCCGAGCCGCACGCAATAAGCAGCGCGCGGCCTTGAAGTTTTCTATCTTGCAGTTGGACCGTATCGAAAGAAACAAGTTCTGCCCTGGACGTAAAATATTCTACGTCACTTAACTTTAGTTCAATGCCTTTTTTTAACTGCTCGATAATTCTGTTTTTCCTGCAAAGAACCGATTTAAAATTGACTCTGGGGCTACCGTCGATTTCCACTCCGAATGCGGCCGCATCTTGTATGCCCTTGAGGGTTTTCGAAGACTGTATCAGGACTTTAGTAGGGATACAGCCAAGGTTGAGGCAGGTTCCGCCGAGGATTTCCTGCTCGACGAGCGCAACCTTCAGGCCTTTTTTCCGCGCAACAATTGCCGCATTAAATCCGGCCCAACCAGCCCCTATGATAATAAGATCGTATGCCATTAGTAAATGTTAAGGTATCCGGGTAATCAGTGCCCGTAAGGATTCGGCGGATTGAGTGAGTGCCGCGGTTTCGGAAGCGTTCAATTTAAGCTCAATAACCTTTTCTATCCCGCTCTTCCCTAAAATGCAGGGGACGCCAATGCAAATATTTTTCAGGCCGTATTCACCCCGAAGAAGTGTTGAAACGCCTATAGTGCGCTTCTGGTCTTTCGCGATGGCTGACACCAGATCAGCTATGCAAAGAGAAGGGGCAAAGAATGCACTGCCCGTTCCCAGAAAGCTGACGATTTCCTTACCGCGCTCCCTTGTCTTTTGACAGAGAAGCTGCACTTGTGCATCATCGAGGAATTCATCAAGTGCTATCCCTTTCACATACGTAAACCTCGGCAAGGGAAGCATCCCCTCTCCGTGAGTGCCGACAACCACAGCTTCGATATCTTGCGCAGGCACCGTTGTCGCCTGGCTGATTAAATTGCTGAAACGTGCCGCATCAAGACTGACCCCCATTCCCAAAACCTTAGCAGGAGCAAAACCGGTATAGCGCAATACCAGATATGTCATCACATCCAGCGGATTGGTAACTACAATCACGATTGAGCCGGGGGCATGTTTTTTAATCGCGCTGGAAAGGTCTTTTAAGATCTGGCTGTTTTTATCAAACAGTTCTTCCCTGGTCATCCCGGGTTTACGGGCGAATCCGGCCGTGATCACGATAATATCTGAATCCTGTATACAAGAGATGTTGTCGCTGGCAGCGATACGGTAAGGAACCCTTAGATGCGCGCAGGCGTCTTCTAGGTCAAGCGCCTTGCCCCTTGCCAATGCGCCCGCAATATCCAGAAGCACCACCTCGCCTAAATCCTGCCTTGCGATATGCAAAGCGGCAAGCGACCCCACATTTCCTGCGCCGATAACACTGATCTTCATCGTTGTCCCTACCTTGAACAAATTAATTCGTGAATTACGGCGTCCGCCATCTGCTGTGTTCCAACGGAGGTTGGATCATCAGGGCTAGGCTTTAAATCGTAGGTAACTGATGTGCCTTGCGCAATGACGCGTTTCACTGCTGTTTCAAGCCTTTCTGCCGCAGATCCCTCTTGGAGGTAGCGCAGCATCAGGACTCCGGAAAGGATCATTGCGGTCGGATTAACCCTATTTTTACCAGTGTATTTCGGCGCTGCCCCATGTACCGCTTCGAATACCGCAATACCGTCTCCGATATTTGCGCCTGGGGCAATACCTAAACCTCCTACCAACCCCGCGCAAAGGTCTGATAGTATATCTCCGTAAAGATTAGGCAACACAAGCACATCAAAGTTCTTGGGCTTCTGCACAAGCTGCATCGCCATATTGTCTACGATAGCCTCTTCAAACGCCATCTTACCCGAATATTGCTTTGCTACCTCACGGCCCACTTTTAGGAATAGCCCGTCGGTGAATTTCATAATATTGGCTTTGTGCACGATAGTGACTTTCTTACGCTTATTACGTAACGCATATTCAAACGCAAACCGCACAATGCGCTCCGAGGCGAATTTAGAGATAGGCTTGATTGAAATACCAGAATCCTGCCTAATCTTCTTTTCCTGAAGCTTGGAGATTTCAGAAATAAGCTGTAGGGTCTTAGGCAGCCCTTCCTGAAACTCTATGCCCGCATATAAATCTTCGCTATTTTCTCTGATTACCACCAGGTCGATATCCCGGTAATACGATTTTACCCCCGGGTAAGACCTTGCCGGCCGCACGCACGCATATAAATCGAGGGCGTGACGGATTGCCACGTTTACGGAACGGAACCCCTCCCCGATCGGGGTAATGATCGGGCCTTTCAACGCGACCTTGTTCTTCTTTATGGAATCGAGTGTCCGCTTGGGCAATAGTTCTCCGTATTTCTCCTGCGCACACTGACCAGCTTCTACTTCTTCCCAGTCGATCTTGACTCCGGTTGCCTCAATACACCTTCTTGCCGCGAGGCTTACTTCTGGCCCGATACCGTCTCCAGGAATCAGCGTAATTTTGTGCGTCATGGTTAGAGTGTTAACCCTCCGCGCTTTTTAACATAGTTTACCACTCCCCCCTCTGAAAGCATCTTCTGCATAAATTCGGGAAGCGGCTTAATTGGCAAAGAAATACCGGTGGTCTGGTCCATTATCATGCCCCTGTCTAAGTCGATATCCAGCGCATCATTATCGTGTATCTTGTCGGTATCGGCCTCAACGAGCAATAAGCCGATATTGAAGCTATTGCGGTAGAATATTCTCGCAAAATTCTTAGCCAGCACCGCAACAATACCGGATTCTTTAATAACCAGCGGTGCCTGCTCCCTGGAAGAACCCATGCCGAAATTCTTTCCTGCCACCAGCACTGTTTCTGCGGGCACAATTTTTTTAGGGAAGTCGGGGTCGATATCCTCCATAATATGCGTTGCCAATTCTTTCATATCGGTAATGGAAAATTTATACCGTCCTGATATGATAAGATCCGTATTGATGTTGTCGCCCAACGTTAAGGCCTTGCCTTTTAACTTCATAAGTTTTTGAATTCTTCCGGATTCTTTGCCTTAGACATCGCCACATCAAGGCTTATCAGGCCTTTCTGGAACAATTCTTTTAATGATTTATCCATGGTCTTCATCCCGAACTGGCTTCCAGTCTGCATAAGCGTCGGTATCTGCTCTATTTCCTGCTCGCGGATAAGATTTCTGATTGCCGGGGTCCCGACCATTATTTCACATGCCATAACGCGGCCCTTACCTGAAGACTTTGGAAGCAATAGCTGCGACATAACCCCCTGAAGGCAATCGGCAAGCTGCAATTTTACCTGCTGCTGCTGATGCGGCGGAAACACGTCGATAATCCTCTCGATTGTCTGAGGGGCATCAGGGGTATGAAGGGTTGCCAACACCAGATGCCCTGTCTCTGCGGCGGTAAGGGTAGTTGAGATAGTTTCCAAATCGCGCATCTCTCCCACCACGATGACATTGGGGTCCTGGCGTAACGCATGCTTTAACGCATCCGCAAACGAATGGGTATCGGAATATACCTCTCTTTGTTTGATGATGCTTTTTTTATTTGAATGCACGAATTCTATAGGGTCCTCGATACACATAATCATGCTTTCCCTCTCATTATTAATAAGGTCAAGCATGGCAGCCAGAGTGGTAGTTTTACCCACGCCGGTCGGCCCGGTCACCAGCACTAAGCCGTTTGGCTTACGGGCAAGTTCCAGGGAAATCGGAGGCAGCCCTAATTCATCAATGCTGGGTATCTTAAGCGGGACTCGCCTAAACGCGCCCTCCACAGAACCCCTCTGCATATGGATGTTTACCCTGAAGCGGTCCATGCCGGGGAACGTAACGGAAAAATCGAGCTCTAAATCCCTTTCGAATATTTCCTTTTGCGTATCGGTCAATAAGCCGTAAATCATCCTCTTTAATACGTCTCTTGATAATATCAAGTAATCGAGCCGTATGAGCTTGCCGTCGATACGTAACACAGGAGGCTCTTTCTCGGTAAGGTGCAAATCAGACGCTTTGTTCTCAATACACAGCAGCAATAACTCTCTTATCTCCATGCAGACCTCCCTTATAGGTACTTTCTCGGGTCAGTGATTCTGCCTTCGATGGCTGAAGCAGCCACCGTAGCTGGCGAGGCAAGATAAATAAAAGCGGCAGGGTTACCCATTCTTCCTTTGAAATTCCTGTTTGCCGTAGAAATCACTATTTCCTTGTCGGCAGGTATCCCATTATGCGTACCCACGCAAGGGCCGCATCCGGCAGCAACAACCACTGCCCCGGCTTTGATAAATATTTCCAGCAACCCTTCTCCAATCGCCTCCAGCAGAATCGTGCGTGACGCAGGCGCAATAATCAGCTTAACGCCATCCTTAACTTTTTTCCCTCTGAGTATAGATGCTGCGACCCTTAAATCCGACAGCCTTCCGTTGGTACAGGTCCCGATAAAAGCCTCATTTATTTTTATCTTCTTCAAAGACGCTGCGGCGGCAACCGTATCGACACTGTGCGGGACCGAGACCTGTGGCGTAAGGCGCGAGATATCAAATTCTTTCACCTGTGCATACAAAGCCCCGGTATCTGCCGTGACAGGCTTTAATTTCGAGGCTGGCACTTTCGCATACTTCTGGTACCACTGGGATGTCTTTTTATCCAGCGGCATAAACCCTGCCTTAGCGCCCATCTCCACAACCATATTGCATATAGTAAACCTGCCATCCATATCGAGCCGGTCAATAACGGGCCCGTAGAATTCAACTGCCTTATAAGTTGCGCCGTCTGAACCCATCTTGCCGATGATATGAAGAATAACATCCTTAGCAAATATTCCTTTCGGTATTTTCCCCTTTACGATGATTCGTATTGTTTCCGGTACCTTAAACCACGTCTTTGCGGTTGCCAGCGCAATAGCCAGGTCGGTTGAACCGACTCCGGTTGAAAATGCACCGAGCGCGCCATATGTACAAGTATGCGAATCTGCGCCAAGCACAAGGCTGCCGGGGAGGATCCGCCCTGATTCCGGTATCACCTGATGGCATACGCCACAGCCTATATCAAATAATCCCGCCCCGTATTCAGAAGCGAACTCGCGCATCTTTTTGTGTACACGCGAAACGCCTTCGTTCGGCGACGGCGCGCTATGATCGATGACCATGCAAAAATTTGCCTTTAATTTCTTATCGCCTAGTTCGCGTACGCGGTCAATAATTATGGAAGAGGTGCCGTCCTGTCCGAACGTAAAATCGACATTGCCTATTGCCAAATCGCCGGCCTTCAGCCTCTTACCTGCATGGGCGCTCAATATCTTCTCTGCGATCGTATAACCGCTTAGAGGAGTTTTATCCATTCTTCGATCCTATCCATCCCCTTCTCGATGTGCGTAAGGCCTGTTGCAAAGCTTATCCGGACATAATCGTCCCTGCCGAACGACCCGCCAGGAACCAACGCAACAAGGGCTTCTTGGAGTAACCGGCTCGCAAACACATCCGAAGGAAGCCTTGTTCGAGAAATATCGCAAAATACATAGAATGCGCCCTGGGGCATTACAAACTTTATTTTTTTAATTGACTGTAGCCGGTTTGCGATATAATCGCGCCTTTTCTGGAATTCGCCAGCCATAGACTTAGTAAACTCATCGGACATCCCTAATGCCGCTACCGCAGCTTTCTGGCTTATAGAACAAGGGTTGGATGTCGAATGGTCCTGAAGCTTTGAAATTGCTTCAACGATATCAGCGGGAGCCCCTAAATATCCGATACGCCAGCCTGTCATGGAAAAACTCTTAGAAAGGCCGTTCACTGTTATGGTAAGATTATAAATTTCTTTTCCTAAGGACCCGATAGAGACATGCCTGAGGCCGTCATACATCAAATGTTCATAAATCTCATCGCTTAGTACGAAGATCTTTTTTGACACGCACAATGCGGCCAATTCCTGCAGCTCTTCCTTGCGATACACACTGCCTGTGGGGTTGGAAGGGCTATTGAGTACCAAAAGCTTTGTGTGTGGGCCGATATGCGCTTGCAACTCTTGCGCAGAAAGCTTGAAATTATTTTCAGCAGTTGTCTTGATAAAACGAGGGGTCCCCTCGCATACGTGTACCATCTCTGGATAGCTTACCCAGAAAGGCGAAGGGATAATCACCTCATCCCCCTTATCAATCAATGCGAGCATTGCATTAAAGATGGAATGCTTGGCTCCGGAAGACACTACGATCTGGCTTGGCTCGTAACTGAGGGAATTTGTTTTAAATTTCTCGCAAATGAGCTGTCTTAACTCAGGGATCCCCGTGGTAGGAGTATATTTGGTAAAACCCGATTTGATTGCTTCTATAGCCTGTTCTTTTATCGCAAGGGGAGTATCAAAGTCGGGTTCTCCGGCGGCAAAGTTAATGACGTCCTTGCCTTCGGATTTAAGCTTTTTGGCTTTAGAAGTAATGGCGAGAGTCGAGGAAGAATGGATCTTCTTTACTCTTTCTGATACTCTTGTTTCTATACGCATAACGCATAAAGAGTTATAAAGAGTCTCTCTCTTTTTTGAAAATATTTTTGATTCCGCCAAGGAATTTTTTTGGAATTTTCTTAGCAGGCGGCCTTTCCTTCGCTTCAACGTGCGTGAGTGGCTTTTTTTCTTCCTGAGGGGCCTGGGCTTTGGGTTCTGCCTTCTGCGTCGGCTCTGCAGCCGGCTGCTCCGGCTTGCTTTCCTTCTGTTTCTTGGCCCTCTTAGGCCTCTGCGTATGTTCGGTAAGTTCAAAGATCGCCAGAGAGGCATTATCCCCTCTTCTTATGCCAAGCCTTACGATCCTGGTATACCCGCCAATTCTATTTTTGAATAACGGGCCGATTTCCTTGAATAGGCGTCCTACCAGCGCATGCTCGGTAAGGATTGCAAACGCTCTCCTTCGGGCTGTTAACGTATCCGACTTAGCTAGCGTAATAAGTTTTTCTGCCAAAGGCCTGGCTGCCTGCGCCCTGGTAACGGTAGTCTGTATACGCTGATGGCGCAACAGGTTTTTTGTAAGGGCTATAATCGTCGCTTTACGCCAGCTTGTGGAACGGTTTAACTCGAATCTTTTTTTGCGGTGTCTCATATAGTATCCTTATGCTTATACTTTCTTGAGTTTTTTCTGATCGATCTTAATCCCCAGGCTAAGCCCCATTCCGGCAACCAGCTCTTTAATTTCGACTAATGATTTTTTCCCGAAATTCTTGAATCCCAAGAGCTCCTCTTCGGTCTTTTTTACAAGGTCGGCAATGGTCTTGATATTTGCTTCGCGCAAACAATTGGAACTGCGGACGGAAAGCTCAAGCTCAGAAATCGGAAGCCTTAGCTTTTCGTATAATGCATGTTCCTCTTTGGTCATCTCAGGCTCTTCTTCTTCCTCTTCGGGCAATTGGCCAAAGTTGACGAAGATATCAAGATGCCGCTGGAGAATATTAGAGGCGTAAAGCAATGCATCTTTCGGGCTGATAGAGCCGTTAGTAACAACCTCGAAGATCAATTTGTCATAATCTGTCTTTTGCCCCACGCGGGTGTTTTCGACACTATAGGTTACCCTTTTTACGGGGCTAAAGAGCGAATCAATGGGAATTACCCCTACGGGCTGATCCTCTTTTTTATTCAACTCCGAAGGGATATAGCCTCTTCCACGGGCAACTTCCATTTCCATGTAAAACTTGGAGTCCTTCGTAAGGGTAGCAATATGTAAATCCGGGTTGATCACCTCTACCGTCTCGTCGGTCTCGATGTCTTTGGCCTTGATATCGCCTTTCTTTTCTTTTTTGATGACGAGCATCTTAGGAATGCGGGAATGAGACCGTAAGATAAGGCTTTTGATGTTTAAAATTATCTCGGGCACATCTTCCACCACGCCGGGCACAGTAGCAAACTCATGCTGGACGCCGTTTATCTTGATTGAGGTTACCGCACTGCCTTCAATGGATGAAAGCAACACCCTTCTTAAGGAATTCCCTATCGTGACGCCATAGCCCCTTTCAAAGGGAGCAGCAAAGAACTTACCATACGTAGCAGTATAGGATGCCTCATCGCATTCCAGTCTTTTCGGTAACTGAAAATCTCTCCATTTTATTCCCATTTTGCCTCCCTAACTAATTTTAGAGAATTGTAAATCCGCCTAGTAAAGTAATAAATACGTTTATTTGGAATACAACTCTACGATTAACTGCTCTTGTATCGGTTGCTGGATATCTTCTTTCTCTGGTAACCGCGCCACTTTTGCCTTAAGCAAGCCTGCGTCAAATTCAAGCCACGCAGGAACGTCTCTGTCTTTTGCCAAATCGAGGTTGTCTCTGATCTTGCGCTGGGCTTTTTCTTTCGCTTTTATCTCAATCACGTCGTCTTTGCCCACCTGAAACGACGGTATATTGACTCCCCTGGAATTTACATAGACAAAATTGTGCCTGACAATCTGGCGTGCCTGTGCCCTTGAAATACCGATACCCAGCCGGAATATCACATTATCGAGCCTTC
>JAQUON010000012.1 GCA_028717045.1 Candidatus Omnitrophota bacterium
CTGCAGGGAGTCGGGCTGCATACGGGTAAAGAAGTGCGCATGGTTTTGAAGCCCGCCGCAGAGGACTCCGGCATCAATTTCACCAGGACCGACCTTCCCGGGAAGCCTGTCATCAAGGCCTGCCTTGAGAATTGCCTCCCGCAGAGCGTAGAGCTAAGGCGTACTTCGATAGGCAAAGACGGAGTCCAGATACATACCATCGAGCACCTGTTGGCTGGCTTGGCAGGGTTAGGTATCGATAACCTGGTCGTAGAAATTGATAATGACGAAGTGCCCGGGCTTGACGGGAGCAGCTTGAGTTTTGTCGAGGCAATCAACAAGGCGGGGATCAGGGAGCTGGAAAAAGAACGCAGGTATTTTGCGGTGAAAGACCCGGTTTTTGCCGAGGAAGACCAGTCTTCCATTATGATCTTTCCCTCTGCGGATTTAAAGGTTTCTTATACCCTTGATTACAATCACCCTTACTTGCAGTCAGGATTTTTAGAGGTGACAATAACGCCTGAAACCTTTCGCAGCGAGATTATGCCGGCCAGGACATTCTGCCTGCAAGAAGAATCAGCGCAGTTGAAGAACCAGGGCCTGGGTAAGGGCGCTACCTATGAAAATACGCTGGTAGTTTCAAAGACGGGGGTTATCAACAATACGCTTCGTTTCCAGGATGAGTTTATTAGGCATAAGATATTGGATTTGTTGGGGGATTTGTATCTGCTCTGCCAGCCGTTGAAAGGGCACATCGTGGCACTCAAAAGCGGGCATTCCCTGAATTTTAAACTGATGAAAAAAATAGACCAGCAGCGGCAGCGTTATGCGCTCAGCGGCATCAATATTACCTACCCGAAGAAGGAGCCGGCTGAATTGGATATCACCGAAATCATGAAGATACTGCCGCATCGCCAGCCGTTTCTTTTTGTAGATAAAATCATCTCCCTGGAAAAAGGTAAGCGCATTGTCGGGGTAAAGAACGTGACTATGAACGATTACTTTTTTAAGGGGCACTTTCCGGGCAAGCCGGTTATGCCGGGAGTGATTATTATTGAGGCAATGGCCCAGGTAGGCGGGGTAATGATGCTTTCCCCGGAAGAGAACAGGGGTAAGATCGCTTATTTCATGGCCATCAACAATGCCAAATTCAGAAAGACCGTGCTGCCGGGCGACCAGTTGATCCTCGACGTAGAGGTGGTAAAGATAAAATCCAAGACCGGGGTGGTGCATGGAAATGCCCTGGTGGATGGCAAGGTCGTTGCAGAAGCGGACCTGATGTTTGCCTTAGGCGAATAAAGACCATGATTACCGTTCATCCGAGCGCTTTGGTTTCAAAGAAGGCACAACTGCAGGAAGGCGTGGATGTGGGGCCTTACGTTGTCGTTGAAGACGGCGTACGTATAGGCCGCGATACAAAAATTGCCCCCCATTGCGTTATTAAAACGGGAGTAACTATCGGGAGCAACTGCCAGATATTCTCCGGGGCAATAATCGGCAGCCAACCTCAAGATCTAAAATATAAGGGAGCGAAGAGTTCGCTTGTCATAGGCGATTATAATATAATCCGCGAGTATTGCACGGTCAATCCAGGGACCGATGAAGGCGGCAGGACAGAGATCGGCAGCCACAATCTTTTCATGGCATATGCGCATGTTGCGCACGATTGTAAGATAGGGAGCCATTGTGTGCTGGCAAATTGCGGAACGCTTGCCGGCCACGTCGTCATCGAGGACCATGCGATTGTGAGCGGCCTGGCTGCAGTCCATCAGTTTGTGCGGGTAGGAAAACTTGCAATTATAGGCGGCTGCTCCAAGGTTGTGCAGGACATCCCGCCGTTTTCAACCTGTGACGGCCACCCCGCACGGGTCTATGGCCTAAACCTCATAGGGCTTAAAAGAAATGCCGCAAGCAGTAATTCCATAAAACAGCTTGAGAGGGCATTCAGGATTTTATTTCATTCCCAGCACACCTTAAAAAGCGCACTGAAGGTTATCGCTGGCGAATTAAAGCCTTTAACCCCCGAAGTAGCGTATCTTATCGATTTTGTCAGTAGCTCCAAACGCGGCATAGTCCGCTCTTGCCGTTCCTAAAAGGGCACAGGAGAAACAATGGAAAAGATAGGGCTGATCGCAGGGAACAGAAAATTTCCGGTGCTATTTGCCGAAGCGGCAAAAGAAAAAGGCCATCCTGTGGTGTGTATTGCCATTAAGGGAGAGACCTCTCCTCGTGTGAAACAGCACGCCGAGAGGGTGTTCTGGCTGCACCTTAAAGATTACCGCCGCATCTTCGGGATCCTCAAGAAACAAGGCGTGCGTAAGGTAGTCATGGTCGGCCAGATCAGCCCCCGAAGGCTTTTTAGCAGAGAGGTACGCACAAATCCCGAATTAAGAGAATTACTTACGAGTATGCAGGACCATAAGGCAGGCACGATATTCGGCGGCATCATTAAGGAGTTGGAGGATGCGGGATTTGAACTTATTGATTCCACTACTTTCATCGAAGAGCAGCTGCCCCAGAAAGGCACTCTGACCATCAGAGAGCCGAGTTTCGCGGAATGGGAGGATATTTATTTCGGCGTAAGCCTTGCAAAACAAATTGCGCATCTGGATATCGGCCAAACGGTTGCAGTGAAACATAAGGCAATAGTCGGTGTTGAGGCATTTGAAGGAACGGACAACCTGATAAAAAGGGCAGGGTCGCTGGCAGGTAAAGGTGTAGTGGTGGTAAAGGTCAGCAGGCCAAGGCAGGATATGCGTTTTGATATTCCCGTGGTCGGGCTTAACACCATAAAAAACCTGATCAATATTTCGGCATCGTGCCTGGCAATAGAAGCAGGCAAGACCCTCTTTATCGACAGGGTCAAGGGGATTGCACTTGCTAATCGCAGAGGGCTCTCTATTGTAGCTATATAAGAGGCCATTAACGTGAGGCGTGCGAAAATTCCTTGACATAAGGGTATTTATTTTGTATAACAGTAGAGGGTCGATTACGGGTAGTTCATGCAGTACAATTTTTTAGTGAAAAAGGAGGGTTCAAGATGGCAAAGGTAATGACGAAATCGAAATCGCAAGAGTTTAGGTTGCATGCCCCCCAGGCAAAAAGGGTGAGTCTGGTCGGAACGTTCAATAACTGGGATATCAAGGCGCACCCCGCCAAGAAAGATACCGGCGGCAACTGGACGTTGAAGGTAAGCCTTAAGCCGGGAAAATACGAATATAAATTTTATGTAGACGGCTCATGGATTAATGATCCTCGTTGCGCATCGGCGGTATATAATCCGTTTGGCACGCAAAATTCAATTATAGAAATTAAATAATATCGCTACATATACCCCCACCTGACTGTACGTAACTATTTACAGAGGTGGGGGTTTTGTTTTTGCATAAGAAAAGGAAAATGAAACATCTCTACGGCCCTGTTGTTTCAAGAAGGTTGGGATTATCGCTGGGAGTAAGCCTCACGCCCCATAAAACATGCGATTTCGATTGCCTTTATTGTCAGCTTGGGAAAACCACCAATAAGACCCGAGAGCGCCGCACCTACATAGCCGTTGGCGAAATTTTCGACGAATTAAGAACGTGGTTTCAGGAGAACGCAAGCCAGGCGGCACAGCTGGCATTTGTTACGCTTTCAGGATGCGGCGAACCTACCTTGCATACGGAATTCGGCACACTCATCCAGCGGATAAAGGAGAATTTCGCTGTTAAAGTTGCCGTGATCACCAATGCTTCCTACCTTAATGACCGTTTCGTACGCAGCGCAATCATCAATGCAGATCTAATAGTCCCATCGCTTGATGCGGCAACCCAGGCGGTATTTGAGAGGATTGACCGGCCGGTTCCTGGGCTGTGCATTGAAGGGGTGATTGACGGGATTGTTAGTTTAAGGAATGAGTTTAAGGGTACGCTTTGGCTTGAGGTTATGCTGGTCAAAGGCGTCAATGACGACATAAGGCATATCAGGCGGTTAAAAGAGGCGATAGAAAAGATCAATCCGGATAAAATCCAGCTGAATTCTCCGGTCCGCTCGACTGCCGAACCGGGTATTCTGCCGGTAGGGAAAAATAAACTCGAAAAGATTAGGGAGATGCTGGGCGAGAAGTGCGAAATAGTGTAGTTGCGTGAATTATTCAGTTAATTTTCTACGCCAGCACCCGGCGCTTATGCGGAATTGCGCCGGTGCAAAACATCTGTTTTGCGCCTATAGCCTAATGGATAAGGCACCAGTCTTCGGAACTGGCTATTGGTGGTTCGACTCCACCTAGGCGCATAAATTAAATATCATTTCATGATCTAGCCATGCAAGGTGTTTTGGGCATGAGTAAGGCGTTGCGAGTCCCTTCGTGTAAGTTTTAGTCACAGGCGAAGGGTCTCGCCGAGCGCGTTGCAGACGACAGAGAATTTTACTCGGGATCCGCCTGAATTAAAGCGAGGGGCGGAGCAGAGGGTTGGAGGTTCTCCCGCCATAGCACCAGAAATGTTGAGCGGGAATTCCAGCCAGGCACATATTAGATTACTGTCTCAAGATCCACTTAATAGATGGAAGTAAAATGAAAAAATATATTTTAATAGTTGTTTTTTTAGTATTGCCCTTGGTTAGTTTTGCGCAAGGTCTTAAAACAAGAAACAGTCCAAGGCCTGCCAAGCCACTCCTTGTGCTTTTTGCCAAAGCCGAGAAAAAAGTTTACCGTCCAGGAGAGGATATCGCAATAAACCTTGAATTTAGGAATAATTCAAAAAGTCAGGTTATGCTAAAATTTGATAAGTCAGGCCTGTATGCTTTTTTTAGTTTTGAAATTTTCCGAAACGAAGAGAAATTAAATCCCTACCGATATCTTGACTTAAAAGATATGGTGTTTCCTACAATCGAGACCAAACTAACTTCAGGCGGTTCTTATCATATGAAAGTTGTCCTCAATAAATTAGACTGGGTAACAAAATATAAAGCCATGTTTGAAGAGCCGGCAATGTATAAAATAATCATCACCTACGGTTTTATTAAAGACAAAACGTCCATCGGGATTAATTCGAATCCTGTTGTTATAGAAGTGAAAGGAAAGGAAGATTTGACCAAAGAGGAAGCCGTTGAGAGCGCTAAAAAAGCGATCAAGGATAAAAATATCGATCTAGGGAAATATTATGTAAAGAACATTAAGGGATTTAAGAGAAATGGTAGGGATGTCTGGTTCATTACCTTTGATGTAACGGAGAAATTACAGCAGATAAAGGACGGAAGGCCAATGACAAAGGGCGGAGAGATTTTTGTAGATATTGATAAGAGAACCGCACATACAAGCATACGATACGGGGAATAAAAAAGTTTACAGGAAAGTGATACAACGTAAAAATACAAAAGGAGGGGTAGATGGAAACCCTTGAGCCTATCTTAAAGGCACACTCTTTTTTTCAAGGCCTGGAGCAAAAGTACTTGGACTTTATCGTGGGATGCGCCTCTAATGTGAGGTTCAAAGCAGATGAAGTTATACTTCAGGAAGGCGAACCCGCAGATAAATTTTATCTCGTCCGCGCAGGGCGTGTTGCGATATATATAGCCAAACCCAGTTCAATTACCATACAGACTATTCATGAAGGCGATATTCTTGGCTGGTCTTGGCTTATTCCGCCTCATCGTAATCGTTTCAGTGCCCGGGCAGTTGAAGACACTCGTGCTATTGCCTTGGACGGAAAATGCCTGAGAAATAAATGCGAAAATAACCACGATTTAGGGTATGAGTTGCTTAAGAGAATAGTGAATGTCCTTAGCGAGCGTCTGGAAGCCACAAGGGTGCAGCTTCTGGATATATACAATATGGATCAAAACAACGAAGCGTCTTAGCGCTAATTGTCTTTTGTGGTGTTGGAAGCAGTGAAGAGATAAAAGGAGGTAAGAGGTGGAGAAGAAGAGGTCTCTTGGCTTACTAGTAGTCGGTATATTGATTATCGTATCTAATCTAATTGCTTTGTCACTACTGATTAAAATCGATATTATATTCCAGTTGTCAGATAGTAATTTCTTATTAGCGCTACCGCATCCGTTCATGACTACCTTCTTTGCCGGCTTTCCTATGCTTGGCTCAGGGGTATTTATTTTAAGGAAGATTACAATAGGTTTACACACTCTTTTGCTGATTCTGGGAACCATGATTTTGTTTTTAAATAATTTAGCCCGTAAATTATTTATTATATTAGAGGTAATGCTATTATTGCTTGGAGTGGTGCTTACATGGTTTGCGTGGGATTCGACAAGCCCAAACTTTGCGGACACATGGGTTTTTATCGGTGGAGTCTTAATACCAGCTGGTTACATCTTTTATTTTACCCGCCCCCACGTCAAGGAGCAGTATAAGTGAATAAGGCACGATCTCAAGATAAATTCATAACGGTGTATTCTACTCCGAAACAAGGAGAAGTCGCGATCATTAAGTCTATTCTTGATGCTCAAAAGATTCCTTGTTTTGTAAAAGGCGAAAACTTTGGTACCCTCTATGGACCGGCAGACGGGCTTTCTTCGATGGATATAATGGTCAGAGAGGATAATTTTGAAGATGCAAAAGAACTATTAAAAGAGTTTATTACCCCGCCCAAAAATAAAGGAGCTGTGTAAGTAAGTATCCCGTAATCCTTATTTGCCTTGAAAGCCTTCTTACTTTTTCACTTCCAAATCAATTGATATTTTGTGGTAATTAGTTTATAATACTTAAGATATACATAAATCCTTTGGCCGCTAGCTCATTTTCGAAAGTCAAAGGTAAGGATGAGTAGCGGCAGGTATAAAATAATCTCGGGCCGCTAACTCATTCACAAAACTTATAGATAGGGATGAGTAGCGGCAGGCATAAAATAAATCTCGGGCCGCTAGCTCAAGCGCCGCAATCCCTGGCGCATTTCGCAAGCAGCAAGGTACAAAACGTGTTATTTCTGTTTGCTCAAAAACGTGTAATTTTTGGGCCGCTAACTCATTCTCAAACGTCAGAAGTAAGGATGAGTAGCGGCAGGTATAAAATAATCTCGGGCCGCTAGCTCAAGCGCCGCAATCCCTGGCGCATTTCGCTTCGCGGCAAGGAATAAACGTGTAATTTTTGGGCCGCTAGCTCAATAGGTAGAGCAGGACCCTCTTAAGGTCAAGGTTCTTGGTTCGATTCCAAGGCGGCTCAAAATTTTTTGCAGGTAGTTCTTTGGTAGGGCAAAAAATTTTGTACTTGGCGTTACCAAAATACCCAAATCTAGGTTTAAGCCAAGTACTATAATTATTGTTGTTTTTGTGATTAACGCGTGTGGTTCTCCCCGCTTCGCCCTTTTTAGTAGGATGTTATTGCCTTGGCGGGCTTCGGGGGATTAATTCGCACAGTGGCTTATGTTCGCTCGCTTTGCTTGCTCCATAAGTCACGTGCTCATTAAGATTCCAAGGCGGCTCAAAAATCTTTTGCGCTAGAATATTTTGCTGGCAAAAGATTTTTGTCCCTCGCGCTACCACAATTAAGTATTTTTATCGAGGTTAAGCGAGGGGCTATCGTTTGACAAGGCAAAAAATTTTGTACTTGGCGTTACCAAAATACATAGATTTAGGTTTAAGCCCAATACCAAGAGTATTGTTTCTACATATTGTATAAAGGCAATGAAAAGAAATTACCAGCTTATCGAACACACCGCCGATATAGGGATGAAGGTAAAAGGCAGGGATCTTGAGAGCCTTTTCGTGAATGCGGCGAAAGCGATGTTTGAAATTATCGCCCAGCGTAAAAGTACTTCTAAGTCAAAATCAACTACCGTGCGGATCAAGCAGAATGCGGATAGTATCGATGAGCTTTTTATTAATTGGTTAAATGAGCTGCTTTCTTTAAGCGATGCCCGCGGGCTGATTTTTTTCGATTTTAAAATTAAATCAATTGATACCGTATCTATCAATGCGGATGTCTTCGGGAATACAGCAGCACAGTATAGGTTAAAAAGCGAGATCAAGGCAGCTACGTATCACCAGCTCAATCTTAAAAAAACAGATTCTTCCTGGGTAGCTGAGGTAATTTTTGATGTGTAGGTTAAAAATAGGAGGAGGTGGGTATATGAAGAAGATCTTCTTGTTCCTCTTGGCCATTTCCCTTTTGTCTTTCCATTTTGCCAATGCGCAAGGCAAAGAGGGGGTGGAGCTTACCGTATATAATCAGAACTTCGGTTTAGTCAAAGACAGGCGGATGCTTGAACTGAAAAAAGGAATAAATGACATCCGGTTTACGGATGTAGCTGCCTTAATCGAGCCGACTTCCGTGCATTTCAAATCCCTTACCGACCTCTTAGGATGCGTTATCCAAGAGCAGAACTATGAATATGATCTGGTAAATGCTTATAAATTACTCAGTAAATACATAGACAAAAAAATCAAAATTATTACCAAAGACGATAAGGTCTACGAAGGCATTTTAATGAGCTATGACGGTGAGAATATCGTGATTGCCTCTGACAGGGGATTGAGCATGATCAGGCGCCAGGAGAATATCCGCGAGATCTCTTTTCCCGAGTTGCCTGAAGGCCTGATTACCAAGCCTACGCTCATATGGGAAATTGCCAATAACAGGGGTGGAAAGCATTTGACCGAGGTCTCTTATCTGACCAGGGGGATTAACTGGAATGCGGACTACGTGGCGGTAGTTGATAAAGACGATAAAAATATCGATTTGTCCGGCTGGGTCACTATAGATAACCGTAGCGGCGCTGCCTATAAAGATGCAAGCCTTAAGCTTATTGCCGGAGACGTGCGCCGGGTTGAGGAAGAAAAATTCGACAGGGGAGGCGCAAGCAGGATGATGGCCAAAGAGGCGGACGTTTCGCAATTCCAGGAAAAGGCATTTTTTGAATATCACATGTATACACTGCAACGCAGGACTACCGTCAAAGAGAATCAAACTAAACAAATCTCCTTGCTCAGCGCCAACAGTATCCCGGTCAAAAAACTCTTTATTTATGACCCGGTAGAGTATTATGGCTGGAACTGGTATTATTACGAGAATAACCAGACTACCAAGCAGCAAAAGATAAAGGTCAAGATAGAGCTGAATAACAGTAAGCAGAACAAACTCGGCATGCCTTTGCCGAAGGGCAAGGTCAAGGTCTATAAAGAGGATGCAGACGGCAGCTTGCAGTTCATCGGAGAAGATAAGATTGACCATACCCCTAAAGACGAGATTGTAAGGTTGTATTTGGGCGATGCGTTTGACGTCGTGGGAGAGCGCAAGAAAATGAATTACCGCGAAGACCATGCAGCCCGTTGGGCCGAGGAGAGCTTTGAAATATCCCTGCGTAACCACAAGGAGACGGACATCGAGGTCAACGTCATAGAGCATATGTGGCGTTATATAAACTGGAAGATCGTTTCCAAAACCCACGAATTTACAAAAAAAGACGCCCAGACAATAGAATTCAAGGTCCCCGTGCCTAAAAACGGAGAGACTACGGTTAAGTATACGGTAAAGTATTGGTGGTAATGTAGATGTCTGAGATCTGGCAAGGCTCTTTGGAAAAAATAGACGAATGCCGTTTTCGTATCCCTCAGTCTTATAAGGCAGGGATGCGCGTGCCGGGCATAATCTATACGGACGAGAAATTGTTAAAGGACATCCGCCAGGACAAGTCGCTTGAGCAGGTTGCCAATGTCGCGTTCCTACCGGGCATAGTAAAGGCGTCACTTGCCATGCCTGATATCCACTGGGGATACGGATTCCCAATCGGCGGAGTTGCGGCTACCGACGTAGAAAACGAAGGCGTGATTTCTCCCGGCGGAGTCGGTTTTGACATCAATTGCGGAGTCAGATTAGTAAAGACAGATTTGACCTATGATGACATAAAAAATCGGATTAAAGATTTGGCTGCGAGGTTGTTTTCGGATGTCCCTGCAGGCGTGGGCTCAAGAGGGGACATCAGGGTAAGCGCACGAGAAGAAAAAGAAATACTGGTGAAAGGGGCCTGCTGGGCGGTTGAAAAGGGCTTCGGCATAGAGGAGGACCTGGAATGCACCGAAGAAAACGGTGCAATGGCAGGCGCTGACCCTGGCGCGGTATCTGATCGGGCATACGAAAGAGGAAAAGCGCAATCAGGTACGCTTGGCTCAGGGAACCACTTCTTGGAAATTCAGGTCATTGACCAGCTGTATGATGCCGGGGTATGTGACGCGCTGGGGTTATTCGAAGGCCAGGTAACCGTGATGATTCATTCCGGCTCCCGCGGCCTCGGGTATCAGATCTGCGATGATTATGTAAGAAACATGGTGCATTGCCTGCAGAAATACAATATCAAGGTGCCTGACAGACAGCTTGCGTGTGCCCCCGTGGATTCTCCCGAAGGAAAAAGTTACCTTGGGGCGATGCGTTGTGCAGCAAACTATGCCTGGGCAAACAGGCAATGCCTTATGCATCTTACGCGCCTGGCTTTTGAAAAAGTACTGGGAAAGCACTGGGAGAAGTTAGGCATGCGGCTTATATACGACGTAGCACACAACATCGCAAAAATCGAAACACACACGGTTGACGGAAAAGAAAAGAAAGTATGCGTGCACCGCAAGGGGGCGACCCGGGCCTTTGCTCCCGGCCATCCGGCGCTGCCTGAGCGCTACAAAAAAACCGGCCAGCCTGTCATTATCCCCGGGGATATGGGGAGGAATTCTTACCTGCTTGTCGGCACCCAGAAAGCTATGGATGAGACGTTCGGCAGCACCTGTCACGGCGCTGGAAGGGTAAAATCAAGGACAGAGGCAACAAGGACCGTTGATGTGAATGTATTGCTGAAAGGACTTGCCGCGAAAGGAATCACGGTATTGGCTTCTGGAAAAGGGACAATTGCCGAAGAGGCGCCAGAGGCGTATAAAGACGTAAACGATGTAGTTAAGGTTGCGCATAATGCAGGCATTGCCAAGCGGGTCTGCAGGATGAGGCCCCTGGGCGTTATTAAGGGCTGAAAGGATACGATATGTTGGATATCAAATTTATCCGGGAAAATGCAGAAACGGTACGCCGCTCACTTACGCATAGGAATATCAAATTAGATATTCAGGCAGTCCTTACGCTTGATGCAAAAAAGCGAAAGATTCTGGTAGGGCTGGAAGAGTTAAGGGCCCGGAAAAACAAAGCCAACGATGAAATAAGCTCTTTGCTGAAGGCGAAGAAAAACGCCAAAGAAAAAATAGCATCAATGAAGGCAATTTCGGTTGATATAGACACGCTTGAAGATACCCTGAAAGAAGTAGATATGGACTTAGGCCGGCAATTGCTTGTTATTCCCAATATTCCTCATGAGTCGGTTCCGGTCGGAGACGCTTCCAAGAACATAGTTGTGCGTAGCTGGGGCCAGCCGCGGCAGTTTGACTTTAAGCCGGCTACCCATATTGAATTAAGCCAAAACCTCGATATTATCGACTTTGGCCGTGCGGCAAAAATCTCCGGTTCAAACTTTGTGCTTTATAAAGGGTGGGGAGCAAGGCTTGAGCGGGCAATGGTTAATTTCATGCTCGATTTGCATGTGCATGCACACGGGTATACCGAGGCATCTGTGCCGTTTTTGGTCAACCGCCGGGCAATGACCGGCACAGGGCAGCTCCCGAAGATGGAAGAGGATATGTACAGGCTTAAAGACGAAGACCTCTTTTTGATCCCTACGGCAGAGGTCCCCCTGACTAATATTTATGGGGATGAAATATTGGAAGAAAAAGACCTGCCTGTGTATTTGGCTGCGTACAGTGCCTGTTTCAGGAGAGAAGCAGGTTCTTACGGGAAAGATACTAAGGGCCTGATCCGCGTGCATCAGTTTGATAAGGTGGAAATGGTAAAGTTTGTGGCTCCCGAGGCTTCATATGAAGAATTGGAGAAGCTCCTTGGCAACGCTGAGAAAGTCTTGCAGTTACTGGGATTGCCTTACAGGGTAGTAGCGTTATCCACGCAGGACTTAAGTTTTGCGGCAAGCAAATGCTATGACCTTGAAGCTTATTCGGCAGGGCTGGATAAGTGGCTTGAGGTTTCAAGTTGCAGCAATTTTGAGGGTTTTCAGGCGCGCAGGGCAAATATCCGGTTTCGCAGAGCAGATACCAAAAAAGTCGAATTTGTCCATACGCTCAACGGCTCAGGGGTGGCGATGGCCAGGACCATGATCGCCCTGCTTGAGAATAACCAGCTCAAAGACGGCTCTATCGTTATTCCGGAGCCTTTACGTCCTTACTTAGATGGGAAAGAAAGAATCCCCTAAAAAACCGCTCAACAATACCGGCAGCGCCGCCGGACAGGATGCAGCTTCATTCGGCAATGAGGGCATAAAACCGAAGCTGTCAGGCCTGACAGATAAGCTCCTTTCTGTGGTTAAATTGATTTTAGGCTTGTGTTTTCTTGCGTTTGTGTATTCTTCGACCGTGTCCTTGTCTGCGGAATCAAAAGTTATTGATCCTGCGGTAATGGGCTTTTTCTGGGCAGGGATAGCCAGTTTTACTATCATCCACCTTTTTGTGTTTGAGGCGGCGGAAATTTATAGGCGGGGGCAGAAGCTGCTTGAAACTGTGTTTAAGTTTTTCGCTCCTTTCGTAAAGATAGCGCCGTTTCTTCTGCCTATTTATGCGATTATTATTTTCCTTATATATTGGCCGTTGTCGTACCTTATCCGCTCTGTCGTTGCGCTGCGCTATTTTATGTTCCTTTTTGGGTTTGCCATGGCTTTTCATCTTGTATTCAGCGCCAAGGTACTTCGCGGAAGGCAGAGCGATTTTTTAAAATCGCATTACATCTTTGGTTTTTCATTTCTCTATATTGTGAACATTGTAGTGATAGCATTCTGTTTCAATTTGATTTTTGCCGATTTCTCTTTCGTAAATTTCTTCAATAATGCCTTTCAGGTTACCGGCGAAATCGTATTTGCCGTATTCAGACAGCTTTTTATGCCGCAGAAATAATAGTTGCGTGGGGCGCACTGGTCTTATCGAGCTTGGTGGGGTGGCTGAGTGGTCGAAAGCGCTTGTCTTGAAAACAAGTGAGGGCGTAAGTCCTCCGTGAGTTCAAATCTCACCCCCACCGCCAGACTTCGCGCTAGAAATTTACAGCCAAGAGCCCTGATGCGCTTCGTCTGGCTTTGTTGCTACGGGGACAAGACATGTGGTTCGTATATGTGCTTACAAGCGAACGCCATCCTAAATATGTGTATATTGGTTTTACAGGGAATGTACTAAGGCGGTTTAAGGAACACAGCGCTCAAAATAGTAAACTTGCGAGCGCGCCATATCAGCCGTTGAAGCTTGCAGGATATATTGCAGTAGTTAAAAAGGATATAGCTGTTGAATTAGAGCGCTATTTGAAAAGCGGTTCAGGAAAAGCATTTTTGCACAAACGGATATTGAACTGAACAGGAAGAGTGGGTGGACTTTAAGCCTGGCGAAGCCCGTAAGTATTGTTTAATTCAATTCTAGGGCGTAGACAGGCTCACCCCCACCGCCAGTAGTAAAGACGGGAGGCGTGGCTCGAGTGGTTGAAGGCGATCGTCTCGAAAGCGATTATCCCGCAAGGGATCGGAGGTTCGAATCCTCCCGCCTCCGTTTATATCTGGCAGGAATGTTTCGGTAAAACGCGTTCCTACCGGTAGCTGTATAGTGAATTTTGCTTTGTATTTTTGTGCGGAGACATTATAATAGGGAGAGGTGCGAGAGCGGTTGAATCGGCATGCCTGGAGAGCATGTGTAGTCGTAAGGCTACCCAGGGTTCGAATCCCTGCCTCTCCGATAAAATTTTCCGACAAGGAAAATTTTATCGGCACCAACGCGACCGTGGCCGAGCGACAAGCGAGGCAGGGAGCGATGGTGCTAGCACCACGAAACATGGCGGATGCCGAAGCCTCTGGCTTCGGCGCCGTACCACAATAAGCAGTCGCAGCACCGCGCTTTGCGCGGTGTAATTCGCCAGTAAGAAATAATAGAGCGAATTAAGCGGAGTGCATGGAGTGCATATTGGATAGTCGCAGCACCGCACAGGGTGCGGTGTAATTTGCGGACTCGCGATTAACTAAGGCAAATTAAGGTGAACGAGATGGAATTCTTAATAGGCGACAATACGCTGGTTTTTTTATTGAATTGGTTCGTTTTTCTCCTGTATTCTTCCATCTGCATTATCAGCCTTATATTCACTTTTTCTATTAAGACATACCAGCGTATAGATGATTATTTGAGCTCTGAGCTTATTTCTCTTCCTATGTTGACTGCATTGGATAAAAGTATCGAGGCGCTTGATCTATGGTTCATGTCTCATAACAGGATAGTCGGTCCTATCTTAGTGCTGCTTTCCGTTGTTGACTTGAAGCTATATTTTAATGTAATCAACAAGCCATTATTTTAAGAGGATTATTACATCTATCCCCCAAGCTTTAATTCAATTGTTAAAAACTAAAAAGGTTATATTAGTTTCGTCATGCGCCGAATTGACCCCGCGCTTTGTGCGGGAGGTATAGAGCAGGTTAAGGTCGAGGCTAAGGTAGTAAGTGTGAACAATATGTTTTTCACAGGTATCCGCCGCAGGGTGGTTAACTCCTCGGTTTGTTGCACAAACCTCGGAGTGATTTTCCGAGGATAGGAAAGACTATAGAAAATCAAGGGGTGCGGGGAAAGCATTTCCCCGCGTCTGGGGGAGCACAGCGACCCGTAGATATACGTAGGCAATAAGCGTTAGGAGGGGGCAAGCCCCCTCCTAAGGAGTGAGCGTCACAAGAATACAAGGCACGCGCAATTAAGAAGAAACACGCAAAAGCGTTTACTGACAACTAAGGCATAAGCTATAGCGAACGACGCGCCTGTAGCTCAATTGGATAGAGCACCTGCCTACGGAGCAGGTTGTTACAGGTTCGATTCCTGTCAGGCGCATATGTTTAAATTCTAAATCATAAATTCTAAACTCTAAACAAATTCTAATTCTAAATTGTAGACACGTGTATGTTTAGAGTTTGGGATTTAAGATTTGTGATTTGTTTAGAATTTAGGATTTCGTGCTTAGGATTTGATAGGGAGAGGTGGCTGAGCGGTCGAAAGCAGTTGCCTGCTAAGCAATTGGTCGGGGCAACCTGACCCCAGGGTTCGAATCCCTGCCTCTCCGTTGAAATTTTCCGACAAGGAAAATTTCAACGGCACTCAAGCGAGCGTAATCCGCCGACAAGGCGGATAGCGAGCGGAGTGCATGGAGTGCATATTGGATAGTCGCAGCACCGCGCTTTGCGCGGTGTAATTTACTGACTGACGTTTAACTAGGGTAAATTAACAAAACTGTGGAGAGATACATGGAAAAAGAAAGAATCGAAATCGAGAATGAGATTCTGGATAAGCTAGGCGGCAAGATATTTCTTCTGCAGGACCAAACCCAGAAGCGCGAAGTCATTTTCCAGGCATTCCTTGAAGTGTATCAGTCTCCCCGTTGCCAGCGGTTCATAAAAAAATCAAAGGGGTTGGAGTTAGAAACTTTTTTTAAGGAGTTTTTGTCCTACGGGATCGTGGAAGAGTTCATCAATGACCCCGAGGTCGAAGATATCATGGTAAATTACCTCTCGCCCATTTATGTCCATAAGGCCAAGCTCGGCCTCGTCAAAACGGAAAAGAAATTCTTAACGCGAGATGATCTCGAGCTGTTTATCAAAAAGGTAATCATTTTCTCCGGCCGCAAGACTATTAAAAAAATCAATAATGTGGAGCTGGCTGAAATCAAGGGCCGCGTAAATATCGTCTATTCTCCTTTTGGCCCGCAGATAACTATTACGCGGGCAAAGGAGAAGCCCTTAAGTATTATTGAGTTGGTGAAGAGCGGCACCTTAAACAGCGAGCTGGCAGCGCAATTCTGGCTTTATATCGAAGGATTAGGCGTAAAGCCGGCAAACGTTATTATTGCAGGCGGCCCCGGGGCGGGAAAGACCACATTGTTAAACGCGCTTTTCAGTTTTATGCCCATAGATGACCGAATCGTAGTTATAGAGGATACACTGGAGCTTAACACCGACCTTGAAGATAACTGCTCGAGGCTTGAGAGCGACGAAGAGACTACTCTTGCAGACCTGGTCAAGAATTCCCTGCGCATGCGGCCGGACAGGGTTATTGTAGGCGAAGTAAGGGGCAGGGAAGCCCAGGATTTGATGACTGCCATGAATATCGGAAAATACTGCATGGGCACCTTGCATGCCTCAACTGCGCGCGAAACCATTATGCGGCTTGAAAACGAGCCTATGAATGTACCTGAAGTGCTTATTAATCTAGTGGATGCCTTTGTGATTATGCGGCGCTATACCATAAACGGCAAGGTCCAGCGCGTGGTGGGCGAACTCGTGGAGACTGCCGGCATGGAAAAGAAAATGGTGCTTTTGTCTCTTTTGTGGTCGTTTGATTTATCTAAGGCCATATTCTCTGAGTCGGCCATCAGCAGCGTATACCGGGACCGGCTTGCGCAGATAAGCGGAAAACAGCCTAAAGAGATAATTGAAGAATTAAAAGTAAGGTCAGGGGTAATCAGGGCGATGGTACAGAAGGGCATTACCGATTTTAAGGAGGTAACGGATTGCTGCCGCAGGTATGCCAAAACCCCCCAGGCAGTAATGGAAGAGTTGGGCCTAAAAAGGGAAGATTTTCTTCAACCTTGAAAAAGCTAATTCCCCCTGATGCATTCTATATGTCGGAAGCCTTAAAAGAGGCTTGCGCTGCGGCAGAAGAAGATGAGGTGCCTGTTGGTTGTGTTATTGTGCATAAACGCCGCATTATTGCACGCGCCCACAACCAGGTCGAGAAGCTTAAGGACCCTACTGCGCACGCAGAGATGATTGCGTTGACAAGCGCTACGCATTACCTCAACAGCAAGTGGCTGGATGAAGCTGTAATGTATGTGACCGTTGAGCCTTGCAGTATGTGTGCAGGGGCAATGGTGCTTGCGCGCATAAAAAGGCTGGTGTTCGGCGCCAAAGACCCCAAAACAGGGGCAGCAGGGTCAGTGGCAAACATCGTCAATAATAAGAAGCTCAATCACCGTATTAAAATGACTCCTTTAGTTTTGCATGAAGATTGTGCCGCGCTATTAAAGGATTTCTTTAAACGCAAGAGATAGTATTGAAGGGATAGGTTTGCATGTCGTATACGGTATTTGCCCTTAAGTGGCGGCCAAGGGATTTTGATGAAGTCGTCGGCCAGCCAAAAGTCGTCACCACGCTCAAGAGTGCGATCCAGAAGAGTAGATTAGCCAATGCCTATCTTTTTTCCGGGCCGCGAGGAGTAGGCAAAACTTCTACTGCCAGGATCCTGGCAAAGGCCCTCAATTGCAAAAACGGGCCTACGCCAAAGCCGTGTAATCAATGCCCGGCCTGCCTTGATATTGCTGCCGGCCGCAGCCTTGATGTGCTGGAGATTGACGGTGCCTCTAACCGTGGCATCGATGAGATACGCGCCCTTCGCGAGAACGTAAAATTTTCGCCGGCGCAGTCAAAATTCAAAGTCTATATTATAGACGAAGTGCACCAGATTACGCAGGAGGGGTTCAACGCGCTCTTAAAGACCCTTGAAGAGCCGCCCGAATATGTAAAGTTTGTCTTTGCCACCACCCATCCCCATAAGGTCCCGCCGACAATACTCTCCCGCTGCCAGCACCTTGATTTCCGCAGGATTTCTGTGCTTGAGATGCTGGGGCAGCTTGAGAAAATAGTCGCCCAGGAGAAGATAACGATAGGCAAGGATGTGCTTTTGGCGGTTGCCAGAAGCAGCGACGGTTCCTTAAGGGACGCAGAGTCCATGCTTGACCAGTTAGTCTCTTTTGCCAAAGGAGACATTTCCCTTAATGATGTAATCGCGATGCTGGGCCTGGTTGAACAGGAAACCCTCTTTACGCTCACCGCGCATATCATCCAAAAGGACGCCCGCGCTGCAGTGACGTTATTCAACCAGATAGTTGATGAAGGCAAAGACCCGGGCATTTTGCTTACGCATCTTATTGAGCATTTCAGGAACCTTATGATTGCCAAAGTGACTGATGGCGACCAGCACCTTATTGATTTACCTCAGGAGGTGTGCGCAAGGTTGCTTGAGCAGGCGCAGGCCTTCAGCCTCCAGGAGGTCTTTAGTGCGTTTACTATTTTGGTGAATACGCAAGAGATGGCCAAGCGGCTTGATTCTCTGCGCATCCCTTTTGAGATAAGCTTAGTAAGGCTTGCGCACGACAAAAATATTACGGTAACACGGCCTGCACCGGCGCAGGCTGCGCAGCTGCCGAAAGAAGCCCCCCGCGCAAAAACGCATCCACCTGAAACGCCGCCCTTAGAGGTGCCGCAACAGAACAAGACAGCGGAACAGGAAGAGGGCAATACCGTTTCCGCGGTGCTTTTAGAGACAGTCAAGAAAATCTGGCAGGATGTGATCAGTAACTTAAGCCCGGTAAAGATGTCGGTGGCAACCTATTTGAGCGAGGGCGAGCCGGCGGATATCAAGGGCGATGTGCTTACTATCGCCTTCCCCAAGAATTATTCGCTGCATAAAGAGGCGCTTGAAAAGAAAGAGAATAAGCTGCTTGTTGAAAAACATATTTCCCAGTTATGCAATGCGCCGTTACGCGTAAACCTTATCCTTTCAAAACAGGAACGGCATAAAGAAGATATCAGGAATGACAGCACCGTAAAGTCGGTGCTGGATATCTTTAACGGCAGGGTCGTCAAAGAACAATAACAATGGCCAGCTACACCGAGTCGATAGAAAGATTAATCGAGAAACTTACCAAGCTCCCGGGGATAGGCAGGCGCAGTGCCGAGCGGATTATCGGCCATATCCTTAATGTGCCTATTGAAGAAGCCAAGGCCCTGGCAATTGCAATAGTCAAGGTCAAGGAAAACGTGAAATTCTGCCGCATCTGCCACAACTTAAGCGAACAGGAGCTCTGCAGGATATGCCAGGATAGTTCACGCAAGAAGGATTTGCTCTGCATCGTTGAGAACCCTTCGGACATCGCTGCCATAGAAAAGGCAGGAAGTTTCCGCGGCGTCTATCATGTGCTTATGGGCTCGATTTCCCCCCTTGAGGGGAAAGGCCCGCAGGATTTAAAGATAGATACGCTCCTGAACCGGCTTAAAGAGAATAACGTCAAGGAAGTGATTATTGCTACAGACGCAGACACAGAAGGGGAGACCACTGCGCTCTACCTGACAAAGATACTTAAGCCTTCAGGGATTAAATTAACGCGGATAGGCGTGGGCATCCCTATGGGCGCAAACCTTGAATATTCCGATTCTTCGACCTTAAGCAAAGCCCTTGAATCGCGCAGGGAATTATAGTATAAT
>JAQUON010000013.1 GCA_028717045.1 Candidatus Omnitrophota bacterium
TGGGACAATATTTATAGGGAAATTTCCAAGAAATATGGTACAATGGATGAGAATAAAAGAAAATACCTGATAATCCGCTCGCTCATTGATATGCAGGTAACCGATTTGATTGATACTTCACTTAAGAAGCTGCAAGTCCTGAAACCGGCAAACCATATGGAAGTAAAAAGGTTACGGGAGAAGATAATCACCTTCAGCCGCACAGTGGAGGAGCAAAGGGTGCCTTTAAGGAAATTTCTGATTTCCAAATTATACCAACACTACCGAGTGGTAAGGATGAGCGAAAAGGCAAAACATTTTATTGGGGAGTTGTTCGATGTGTATATATCGAAACCAAAGGCTTTACCGTTTGCCGTCCAGAAGAGGATCGCTATCGACGGAAAAAAGAGGGCGGTCTGCGATTATATCGCCGGCATGACAGACAGGTACGCATTAGATGAATATAAGAAATTATTTGACCCCTACGAGAAGGTATAAAAGGCTAATTTCGGCGATTCACAGCGTGTATCGGCTGGTGAATTCGACGTTCGAATTGAAAGACCTTGTGATCCGCCTGGCAAGGCTGGTGTGCCAGATCCTTGACGCCAGGTACTGCGTGATCGTCATTCTTGACCCTACCAAGAAATTTTCAAGCTTCCGGTGTATCGTAAGCGGCAGGACCAAGAAAATCATCGATAAAAAACAGAAAATCACAAACGGGCTGGAGAAAAAAATCATAGACAAGCTCGTTACGGTCCGCAATCATCACCTGTTAGGGCTCCCCCTTATTTCCGAGGACGTCATGGGCTTAATTATCGCAAAGAGGGGGACGCATCAGGCCGCATTTGACAACTATGACCAGGATATATTAACCGCCATGCTTGAACAGGTCATGATCGGGATCAAGAATATGCAGTTATACGTAGAGCAGCAAAAGATAGTGCTAGGCAGCCTGAAATCGCTGGTTTCGCTCCTTGATAAGCGCGTGCCCCAGGAATATACGCATTCGTCGTATTTCAGCAAGCTGGTGACCATGATATCGCACCAGATGAATATTGACCAAAAACAGGCTGAAAGCATCGAATACGCCAGCCTCCTCCATGATGCAGGAAAGGTCGATATCCCGCTTGAGATACTCACCAAGACGTCAAAACTCACCCCCCAGGAATTCCGTATTATTAAAACGCACCCGATAAAGGGTGTCCAGATTTTGCGTCCCCTGCAGGTTTTAAAACCGGCGATACCCATCATTATGCACCATCACGAAAAGTTCGACGGTACCGGGTACCCGTCGAAACTGAAAAAAGGCCAGATTCCCCTCGGTGCCAGGATAATGGCGGTTGCCGATGCTTTTGAGGCGATGGTATACGGCAGGCCGTACCGGGAAAGGATGAACATCGATAAGGCGATCAATGAAATACGCAAGAAAAGCGGCACCCAGTTCGACCCCCGTGTAGTTGAAGCGTTCATGAAAATTTCTAAAAAGGTCGCAAAAAAATACTTGCAACTCAGGAAATAGGCAGTATATAATACGCAGAATATGAACAAGTCTAATAATTCGCAACTCGAATTGTTTTCAGGCACCGGGGATCCCGCAGCGGGGGTTAAGAGGCAGGAACAAAACCGTGCCTTGCTTTTATTAAGAGACCACGAAAAATTAATACTCATTATCATCGGATTTTTAACAACCGCGACACTGGCGTATTGCATCGGAATTGAAAGAGGCAAGAAGACGGCCCGGGTATACCAGGCCACATTCATTGACGTGGCATCTAAGCCTGAAGATACGCGGCTCGCTAAAGAAGAGGTGGTCGCCGTTTCATCTGTGAAACAGGGTCTCGTAAACGACCCTGTGCTAAAAACAAACCCTACCCTAGATACATACACGATACAGGTAGCTACGTTTCAAACAAAAAAACACGCACACAAGGCAGCGGTATCATTAAAGAGCAGGGGCCATTCACCGATAATCTTATCCAGGGGAAAATACAGCATCGTATGCGTAGGCAATTTTCAAAACAAAGAAAAAGCACGGTCGCTTTTAAGCGAGCTTAAAAAAACATACCGCGACTGTTACATCAGGAGGTTATAAAACACATGTCAATACACCCATCTTTGAGTGCGGCGGACAAGTCAAAAAAGCAGAGGTCGGTATTAAAGCGCATTGAGCGCCTTAAAATGATGAGCGAAAAGAACGAGTGGTCTGAAAAAGACGACGTCTACGGCCTTCCGAAGATAAAAACAGTGCGCATCAAGATTAAAAAGGAAAAGGCGGAGAAAACCGAAACTACCGCTGCTGCTGAGGGTGCCGCTACTTCCACACCTGCCGCCAAAGAGCAGGCTCCCGCTAAAGGAAAAGAACAGGCGGGCGCAAAAAGCCAGGAAAAAGGTAAATAACCCCGTATGTCACTTAAGTCCTTTGCCGTTACTGTTGCGTTCATTCTTCTCTGTGGCTTTGGTATATGTGCTGCCGAGGATTTTGTTCCGTTCAGAGGGGTTGTAATTTCCGACGGAATACACATCCGCTCCGATTCAACGGTTACCGCTCCTGTTATCTGTGATGTGGGCAAGGGAGATTCGCTTGAGGTACTCGCACAGCTGTATGAATGGTATAGGGTTAAGCTGCCTCGCATGGCTCCTTCATTTGTCCGTAAAGACCTCGTGGCAAAAGAAGCGGGCTCTACGGCAAAAATAATCAAAGAGAGGGTAAATGTCCGGTTAGAGCCTAACGAGTCTTCCCCTATAATTGGACGGGCAGTAAAGGGGGAAGAAATCAATATAGTGGCAGATGCGCAAGGCTGGTATAAGATCGAACCGGTCGCTAAATCCTCAGGCTGGATACATAGGCGGTTCGTGCAAAAAGCTGTTCAACCGGCACCCGCAGAGCCGGCGCCGCTGACGCAACGCGAGACGAAAGAAACGCAAAAGGAATCTTCCGGCACTCCCGAAAAGCTTGATGGGCGCAGCTTTTCTGTCGAGGGCATAGTAAGGCCGCAAGGAATATTTTTTAACAGAAAGGCGACGCACAAAATCGTTGATAGTTCAGGGAACGAATATCTTTTGCGCTGCAATAAGCAAACCCTAAACCAGTTCAATAATTATCGTGTCAGATTATCCGGGATATTGCGCACGTTGCCCGGCTACACGCACCCTCTCATCGAAGTAAAGAAAATAGAATATCTGGAATGAACATCCCCTATTTTATCGTATTATTCGGCCTTCTTATGATTGCGATGAGCGTGCACGAGTTTGCGCACGGATGGGTCGCGTACCGATTAGGAGACACTACTGCTAAATACCTCGGTAGGCTTACCCTCAACCCGCTTGCGCACATCGATCCGGTAGGGACCGTGCTCCTGCCGCTTATGCTGCTCATTGCAACCAATGGCCAGTTTGTGTTCGGAGCGGCAAAGCCGGTGCCTATCAATTACCTTGCCTTACGTAACCCGAAACGGGATATGGTACTCATCGGTTTAAGCGGCCCGTTATCCAATCTACTTTTTGCAGTTGCCTCTTCGCTCCTCCTTAGGTTTTTTCCTTCCCATAGCGGGATAGGCCTCATCCTGTATAACCTTATTTTCATCAATGTAGTGCTGGGAATATTCAACCTTGTGCCCATACCTCCGCTTGATGGCTCAAGGATCCTTGCCGGTATCCTGCCCCGCGACCTTTCTGAACTCTATTCGCGCTTAGAGCCATACGGCTTCTTTATTATCATTATTCTCCTTTGGCTGGGCGTATTTGATGTGTTTGTCTGGCCTATAATCAGGCTTATTGCCTCATTGCTGGCAAATCCTTTTTAGAATAATGAACAAACTTATTGTCAGGCTAAAGCGCGATTCCTATTCGATCCTTATCGGAAACGGTAACCTAGCCATCTTGGGGCCTCTGCTTGTTAAAACAGGATTAGGCAACCACGCCTTCATAATTACCATACCTTTTATCAAGAGAAAATACGGGCCGCGCCTTGAAAAATCGTTTAACCAACAAAGCCTGGGCTTTACCTGGTGCTGTGTCCCTGACACCGAGTCAAGTAAATCGTTAAAAATTGCTTCTTCAGTAATCAAGAAGCTTGCTGCCGTAGCGTTAAAAAGGCAGGTCTGCATCATCGCATTCGGCGGAGGGGTTGTCGGAGATCTCGCGGGGTTTATCGCCTCAGTCTATAGGCGAGGTGTACCTTACATACAGGTCCCCACCACTTTTCTCGCGCAGATCGATTCCAGCATCGGAGGGAAGACCGCCCTTGATTTAGAGGAAGCAAAAAATCTTATAGGGAGTTTCTACCAGCCTAAGTTAGTGGTCACTGATATCTCGCTGCTTCAAACCCTGCCTTTAGCCCAGGTAAAAAATGGCTTGTCGGAAGCAATAAAATACGGCCTTATCCGGGACAAGGGCTTATTCTCCTACATTGAGAACAATTATCGGTTACTGCTTAATAAGAACAAGGAAGCGCTTAGGCGTGTAATTTATCGGTGCGCAGCGATAAAATCGGAGATCGTGGGAAGCGACGAAAAGGAAACAAAAGGCTTACGAACCATACTCAATTTCGGCCATACCATCGGCCATGCCGTTGAAGCAGCGAGCAGGTATTCGCGCATCAGCCACGGGCAGGCAGTCGCCTTGGGGATGTCGGCGGCAATTGCGATTAGCCGGGAATTAGGGTATATAGACGATTCTTTGCCAGGACGCATAACCAGCCTGTTTAAGAAGATAGGATTACCGCAAAAGGCCTCTGGGGTGAGCCTTGATGCGATTATCGCTGCGTATCGCCATGACAAAAAATTCGCCGGCCTGGAGAATAAATTCGTCCTATTGAAAGGGATTGGCAAACCGATAATCGTGCGAAACGTTAATCCGTCGGTCGTAAGGCAGGCAATCCGGTCAATACTGAAGCCTTAACGGCGGTTGGTGAGTATAATTTGGCCTTCCAGGGTGTTTAATTCTACCGAATCCACGGTGATTTTTTCTACCGTTGCGCCATCCACGTTTTCACCCAGTCTCACAATCTGATTATTGACCAGGGCGTAGTTGTCATTCCCGGAAGAAAATATTCCGTTCAAGACGTATTGTTCTCTGGGCTCAACTTGCGGTATGGTTTCGTTTTCTACAACCACTACCGCAGGTGCCGGGGAAGGGAGGGCGGGTGCTTGGCCTGCGTCGGGTTTGGCAGGTAAAGGCTGCGTGGTTTCTAATGCAGGTACTACAATCGGGAGCGGGGGGAAAAGGTAATCAAACCCTTTTTTGGCAATAAACATTCCCACGATCGCAAGCATTATATATACGGCAATCTGCTTATTTTTTGCCTTTTGAGTACTAAAGGAGGAGCCTGATTGTCCTTTGGGTTGCGCAGGATGCGTGCCTAGTTTTTTTAACGCTTCATAGATAATGCTCATAGGACAGTCGGCTGCAGGGAGGTTTCGAGTTCCGCAATGCATTTTTTGACAAGGCTGCCGTCAATCACTCTTGCCTCCGCGACGAACCCCGCCAAAAGCGAACGGTCGCAAATAATATTGATCAGGCGCGGCGTGCCTTTTGAGAAATCGGCAATCAATTCAATCGCATCATCTTTGAACGCAACGGTATCATCGGCCCCGGCAACTTTTAACCGGTGGTTGATGTACTCTGCAAGCTCTTTTTTTTCTATGGGCGTTATATGGTAGCGTACCATTATTCTTTGTTGCAGCTGGCGTAATTCATAGAGGCTTAGTTTACGGTTCAATTCAGGCTGGCCGACCAGTATTATTTGAATAAGCTTATCTTTTTCGGTCTCAAGGTTAGAAAGCAGGCGGACCTGCTCAAGTTGATGGGGTTTTAAATTCTGGGCCTCGTCAATAATGAGCACCACGTTATTGCCGGCCTTGGCTTCCTCAATCAAGAACCTGTTTAGCTCCCAGATAAAACCCAGCCTGGTTTTATTCTTGATTTGCACTCCAAAATCCCTGACAATCGCCTCAAGCAGCTGCAGTTCGGAGAAATTCGGGTTCAATATAAAAGCGGTTTTTACATTTTTTCCCAGCTGGTCAAGAAAAAACCTGCACAGTGTAGTTTTGCCGGTGCCGATTTCGCCGGTTATGACCATTATCCCTTTGCGTTGGTTCACCCCGTAGAGCAGGTGCGAGAGCGCTTCTTTATGCTGATGGCTCATAAAGAAGAAGGTAGGATCCGCAGTGACATTGAAAGGCATTTCCTTTAATCCGTAAAATTCACAGTACATCGCTGCCTCTGTTTTCCCCTATTATAGCAGAAAAAAACATTTTGTAAAGTAACAGCTGCATATTTCTTATTTTAAAATAACTGTTGACAAAATTATAATAATAGTATAAAATTTCAAATATTCCCTAAAAATCTTGACGCGTTCAATTATAACCTGTTGAAATATAATGATTTAAGATAAGGAGTTACAATGGGAGAGTGGATTGGAATGGGCAGGAGAGCCCGCAGATGTTACGGATTTGATGAGATAGCCCTTGTACCGGGTAACCAGACCATAAATCCTGCAGAGGTAGATACCTCTTTTGAGCTTGGCAAAAGAAAATTCAGAGTGCCGATACTGGCTGCTGCGATGGACGGCGTGGTAGATACGAAGTTTGCAGTAACGATGTCCAAGCTCAACGGCCTTGCCGTAATCAACCTTGACGGGGTACAGACCCGCTACGATAACCCGGAATCTGTGTTGGCAAAAATCGCATCGGCTTCCCCCCAGGAAGCTACCGAGCTTATCCAGGAAATTTATACCAAGCCCATCAAGGAAAAACTTATTGCGACAAGAGTCTCGCAGATCAAGCGCAAAGGAGGCATCGCTGCCGTAAGCTGCATTCCGTCGCATGCAGAGCGTTTCGCAAAAATCGCAGTCGCTGCCGGCGCAGATTACTTTGTGGTACAGTCCACAGTCACTTCCACTAAACATATCGCAAAAGAATATAAAAGCCTTGACCTGTACGCCTTCTGTCACAAAATGAAAATTCCCGTTGTCGTAGGTAATTGCGTTACCTACGGGACAACCCTTGACCTCATGTCGACGGGCGTTGCAGGTCTGCTCATCGGGATAGGCCCGGGCGCTGCCTGTACTACAAGGGGCGTGTTGGGGATCGGGGTGCCCCAGGTAACCGCAACCGTTGATGCGGCTGCGGCGCGTGATTTTTATTTTAAGAGGACCGGCAAGTATGTCACTATTATTACTGACGGCGGCATGAACAGGGGAGGAGATATCTGTAAGGCATTTGCCAGCGGAGCCGATGCGGTAATGATAGGTTCCAGCTTTGCCAGGGCTAAGGAAGCCCCTGGCGGCGGCTACCATTGGGGCATGGCAACTTCAAATGTCAATTTGCCCAGAGGCACGCGTATTTATGTCGGGACTACCGGAAGCCTGAAAGAAATCCTTTTGGGCCCTGCCAGGGTTGATGACGGCTCGCAAAATTTGATGGGTGCGTTAAAAACCTCCATGGGTTCTTTGGGGGCCGCAAATATAAAAGAGATGCACGACGTAGAGATTATCATTGCCCCTTCGATACAGACCGAGGGTAAAATCTTTCAGGTCGGTCAGAGAGTGGGGATGGGCAAATGAAACAGGAAATAATACTGATCCTTGATTTTGGTTCGCAGTATACACAGCTTATTGCACGGCGTATCAGGGAACACAAGATCTTTTCAAAGATCGTACCTTACAATATAACTGCCAAACAGATACACGAACTCTCGCCCAAGGGGTTGATCCTCTCAGGCGGCCCTTCTTCGGTAGTTGATAAAAAAAGCCCTCTGCCCGATGCACGTATTTTTAAACTCGGCATTCCAATGCTGGGTATTTGTTACGGGATGCAGGCGATTGCACAGCTTTTAGGCGGCAGGACTAAGCATACCAAGGAAAGGGAATACGGCAAGGCTGAAATCTTTATCGATGACAACCGCACGCTTTTCAGCTCTCTCCCGGGAAATTTTACCTGCTGGGCAAGCCACGGCGATTATGTAACCAAGGTACCCCCGGGTTTTAGCATTATTGCCCATACCTTAAATACGCCTATCGCGGCGATGGGGCACCGTGCCCGCAAAATTTACGGCGTCCAGTTCCATCCGGAAGTCACCCATACCGAAAAGGGCAATCAAATCCTGAGTAATTTCCTGCTTAAGGTGTGCAGTTGTTCCGGCCGCTGGAATATGCACTCCTTCATCAAGCAGACAGTAGAAGAAATTCGCAAGAACGTAGGCACGCATAAGGTGGTACTTGGTTTAAGCGGCGGGGTCGATTCGTCGGTAACCGCCCTTTTGCTACACAGGGCAATCAAAAGGAATTCCCGCTGTATATTTATCAATAACGGTTTGTTAAGGAAAGACGAACCCGATCAAATCAAGAATGTATTCCGCAGTAACTTCAAGCTCAACCTGGATTATGTAGAGGCAAGTAAACGTTTCCTCGTCCGCCTTAAAGGGGTGGTTGACCCTGAAGAGAAAAGAAAAATAATCGGTAGTGAATTCGTCAAGATATTTGAATCAGAGGCAAAGAAGCTAAGGGGGGTAAGATTTCTTGCGCAAGGCACGCTTTACCCCGATGTCATTGAGTCCCTTTCTCCGATAGGCTCACCTTCAAGCAAGATTAAAAGCCACCACAATGTCGGCGGCCTTCCCGAGCATATGCAACTAAAATTAATTGAGCCTTTAAGGGAGCTGTTTAAAGATGAAGTCCGCCTGATCGGCAGGGAGCTCGGTTTGCCGGATTCCATTTTATATCGCCAGCCGTTTCCCGGACCGGGCCTTGCCATCCGGATAATCGGCGAAATAACCCCTGAGCGCCTCAATATCTTAAGGGAGGTTGACTTTAGGGTGATGGAAGAAATTCAAAAAGAAAACCTCTCCAGGCAGATATGGCAGTCCTTCGCGATCCTCCTGCCCATTAAGAGCGTGGGTGTCATGGGCGATGAACGGACATACGAAAACGTAGTCGCTATCCGCTGCGTTTCCAGCGTTGACGGAATGACTGCCGACTGGGTTAAGCTGCCTCCGGAACTTCTGGAAAGGCTCTCGCACAGGATTATCAACGAGGTCAAAGGCGTCAACCGCGTTGTCTATGACATCACCTCAAAGCCTCCTGCGACAATAGAGTGGGAATAGATTACTGCGCAATCCTTCAGATGGGCTTATAGTCGATAGTCCATAGTCTATAGAATAAATTATCTCGTTTTAAGCCATGCCGCGTTCCGATTTTGTCCATTTACATCTTCATACCCAATACAGCCTCCTTGACGGTGCCGGCCGCATACCCGAGCTTCTCAACCTCGCCGCGCAATACAATATGGACTCCCTGGCAATTACCGACCACGGCAACATGTTCGGGGCAATAGATTTCTACCTGGGCGCGCAAAAAGCGGGAATCAAGCCTATTATCGGCTGCGAGGCATATATCGCGCCCAAAAGCCACCTGGATAAAGATACGGGCAGCATAGAAGAGGCCGCATACCATTTTATTCTTCTAGTGCGCGACGAAACAGGGATGCAAAACTTAATGAAGCTGGTATCTAAGGCCTATATTGACGGGTTTTATTATAAACCGCGGATAGACAAAGAGCTTTTGGCTGCGCACAGCAAAGGGCTGATCGGATTAAGCGCCTGCCTTAAGGGGGAAATCCCTTCCCTCCTGCAGCAAAACAGGTTTAATGACGCCTTAAAAGCTGCGGATGATTTCTTGCAAATCCTGGGCAAAGAGAATTTTTACCTTGAGCTTCAGGAAAATAAAATCCCTGAACAAAAAAAAGTAAATCAGGGCTTATGCAAGATTGCAAAAGAGCTGACGCTTGGCCTTGTCGCCACCAATGATGTGCATTACCTGACCAAGGACCGGGCAAAATCCCACGAAGCACTCCTGTGCATACAGACCCAGACCACCCTCAATGACCCTAACCGCATGCGGTTCCAGACCGACGAATTTTATTTCAAATCGCCGGAAGAGATGAAAGAGGCTTTCAGGGACATCCCGGAAGCCATTTATAATACCAAGGCCATTGCGCAACGTTGTAACCTTGAGCTTGATTTCTCCTCGATACATATCCCCAAATACACTCCTGCCAACGGCATGGCAAAAGAAGCCTTCCTGCGCCAGCTTTGCATAGAAGGCATTCCGAAGCGCTACGGCACGCAGAGCGAAGAAGTTGCAGCAAGGCTCGAGCATGAGTTAAAAATAATAAAAGAAATGGGCTTTACGAGTTATTTTCTCATAGTGTGGGATTTCATCCACTATGCAAAAAGCCAGCATATCCCGGTTGGCCCGGGCAGGGGCTCTGCGGCAGGAAGCTGCGTGAGTTTTTTGCTGGGTATTACAGACATCGACCCGTTGCGCTATAACCTGCTTTTTGAGCGTTTTCTTAACCCTGAGAGGCAGGGGCTGCCGGATATCGATATCGATTTCTGTTACGAGCGCAGGCAGGAAGTTATTGATTATGTGACGAAGAAATACGGCCAGGAAAACGTCGCCCAGATTATTACCTTTGGTACAATGCAGGCGCGCGCAGTTGTCAGGGACGTAGGCAGGGTCATGGGCATGGCGTATGCGGATGTTGACCGGATTGCCAAAATGATCCCGCCTGACCCGAATATTTCGCTTAAGGACGCTTTGGAGAGCGAGCCGGAACTAAAGAATTTATACGACAATGATGCGCAGATAACCAGGCTCATCGATACTGCGTTGCCGCTGGAAGGGCTTAACAGGCACGCTTCCATTCATGCCGCCGGCGTGGTCATCGCCGATAAGCCGCTCAACAATTACATGCCGCTGTTTAAAACGCAGGACGACCAGATTACCAGCGGCTTTGACATGACGGCCCTTGAAAAAATCGGATTGCTAAAAGTAGATTTCCTGGGGCTAAGAACGCTGACCGTTGTCGATGAAACCCTCAAATTAATCAAGCGCCACAAGGGCCAGGATATAGACATCGAGAAAATCCCTCTCGATGATCCGGCGACATATAAACTGCTGGTATCGGCCCACACCATGGGGATATTCCAGCTTGAAAGTTCCGGGATGCGCGACCTTTTAAAAAAACTTGAGCCGGAACGCTTCGAAGACTTGATTGCGCTTCTGGCACTCTACCGCCCCGGGCCGATGGGCTCAGGCATGTTGACCGATTTTATCCAAAGGAAAAGAAACAAAATACCTATACGCTACGACCACAAGAAGCTCGAGCCTATTTTAAAAGACACTTACGGCATTATGGTGTACCAGGAACAAATCATGCAGATCGTTTCAAGCCTCGCGGGTTTTAGCCTTGCGGAAGCTGATTTACTCAGAAGGGCCATGAGCAAAAAGATCCCTGAAGTAATGGAACAGCAGCGAAAGCATTTTACGTCGGGCTGCGTAAAGAACGGGCTGAGCGAAGCGACCGCGAAGAAAATTTTTGACCAGATCGTTTTTTTCTCCGGCTATGGCTTTAACCGCAGCCACAGCGCTGCCTACGCGCTTATTTCATACAGGACGGCGTTCCTGAAGTCAAACTTTCCGGTTGAATTTATGACCGCGCTCTTGACTTCTGAGCGGGACAATACCGACAAGATCGTCGAATACGTGAATGAGGCTGAAAAGATGGGGCTTACCATTCTGCCGCCCGATATAAACGCAAGTGGAGCGCTTTTTAAAATTGAAAATGAGAAATCGATCCGGTTCGGCCTGCTTGCCGTAAAAAATGTCGGCAGGGGGGCGATTGAGTCGGTGATTAATGCGCGCAATGAAGCCGGAGCGTTCACGTCCCTGGAAGACCTCTGCCAGCGCATTGACTTAAGGCTGGTGAATAAAAAGGTGCTTGAGAGCCTGATAAAATGCGGGGCATTTGATTCTTTCAGAAAAAACAGGGCGCAGATGTTTGCGTCTCTGGAAAAAATACTCGAATTTTCTTCGAGTTCCCGCAAGGAAAAGGCCAGGGGCCAGCTTTCGTTTTTTGACAAAGAGCTTGATTCGCACGGGTTTAAAGATTCAGTACCGCTCACCGAGCAGATAGAGATCAAGGAGTGGCCCGAACCGCAATTACTTGCCTTTGAAAAAGAGATGATCGGTTTTTATATTTCTGGCCACCCGCTTGCCCGGTACGCAAAACAATTAAAACGCTTTGCCTCAACCACAATCAGGGACCTGCCTAATTTCAAAGACCAGGACCCCGTTACTATCATAGGCCTTATTGCCAAAGTCAAGCACACCATTACCCGCGCCAAACAGGAAAAAATGGCGATAATGCTGGTTGAAGACCTGGAAGGCGTAATTGAGGTACTGGTATTCCCGGTTTCTTTCCAAAAAAACCATCATTACGTACAACCAAGCCTCGTAGTGATGGTAAAGGGGAGGCTCAACTTAAGGGAAGATACGCCTAAAATCATTGCCAATGAGATCTTTCCGGTTGAAGAGGTATACAAGCTCGTAACAGCCTTGCAAATCAATCTCTTAGGGCTGCGTGAATCTATCTTTGAGAGCCTCAAAGAACTCTTAAGCGGCTCACCAGGCAAGACCCCTGTGTACCTGCGGCTGGACACTCCCAACAAAACAAACGTTCAGCTGGTGGTCGGCAGAGACCTTTATGTTGACCCGTCCGAACGCCTCATCAGCGATATCGAGAACCTGCTCGGAGAAGAAAGGCTCTCGTTAGTTATTTAGTACATCAGAATTAAATCCTAAGCACGAAATCCTAAATTCTAAACAAATCATAAATCCTAAATCCCAATGCTCCAAACGGACCTGTTTGGGGTTTAAGACATTAGAATTTAGGATTTGTTTAGGATTTAGATATTAGGATTTAGAATTTACCGAATAGTTTGTTTTTACTCTAAACTCAATACTCTATACTCACTACAAATTCTATTGACATCGTAACTTTTTGTTGATATTATACTTGCGTAGTTAGAGAGAGAAAAAACGGAGGAAAAAATGACTAAAAAAGACATTATTTTGAAAATCTCTGACGATACTAACTTAAAACAAACCGATGTAAAAAAAGTCGTGCAAAAATGTTTTGACTGCATAATAGACGCGCTTGTGCGTGGTGAAAAAATAGAGCTGAGGAATTTCGGCGTCTTCAAGATAAAACAGAGAAGGAGCCGAACCGGCAGAAATCCGCGCACAGGTCAAGTCGTTCCTGTTCCGCCCCGCAAAGTCGTAGTCTTCAAGCCCGGCCTCGAAATGAAGAAAAAGATAAAATAATCTATGTTTAAGAGAGTAGCCGGAACAAAAGATATCCTGCCTGCGCAAGTCAGCATATGGCAAAGCCTGGAAGCAATCAGCAGGGAAGTATTCAATCTCTATAATTATAAGGAGATACGCCCGCCGCTACTGGAAGAATCAGGCTTATTCAACCGCTCATTGGGCGAGACTGCAGAAATCGTCCAGAAACAGATGTTTCTGGTAAAGAAAGGCGAGGATGAATTCGCGCTCAGGCCCGAAGCTACGGCTTCCATAGTCCGTGCCTACATTGAGAATAACCTGGATAAACTGCAGTCATTTTCGAAATTATATTACATAGGCCCAATGTTTAGGCTTGAGCGGCCGCAAAAAGGGAGGCTGCGGCAATTCCATCATATTGGCTGTGAGGCAATCGGCTCAAAAGACCCTTACGTAGATGTCGAGGTCGTCTCGCTGGCAAATACTCTTCTTGCGCGTTTTTTTATTGATGAGTACACCCTGCACATAAACAGCCTTGGCTGCCCGCAGGACAAAAAGAAATTTGCCGATTTTTTACGGGCCTCACTTAAAGGAAAAGTTGCCCGTCTCTGCGAAGACTGCCAGGCGCGTTATGAGCGCAATGTATTCAGGATCCTTGATTGTAAAAATGAACCGTGCCGCGCAGTTATTAAGGCCCTCGGCCTTAATAACGAACATTTGTGCAAAGAATGCGCACAGCACTTTGAAGTAGTCAAGGCCGGGTTAGGTGAGCTGGGCGTTACATATGAAGTTTCTCCTTTATTAGTCAGGGGCCTAGATTATTATACGGGGACGGTATTTGAATTTAAGCACAAGTCGCTTGAAAGCCAGCAGGATGCCCTTGGCGCAGGAGGAAGATACGATACCCTTAGCCGGGAGCTTGGCGGACCAGACAAGGGGGCATGCGGGTTTGCCTTTGGAATAGAAAGGCTATTATTGGTATGTAAAGAGGAAAAAATCGCTCCCGCGGTTAAGCCGCTTGTTTTTTTGATTCTCCTGGGAGACCAAGCAAGGCAAAAAGGCGCTAAGGTGCTTAATGATTTGCGCAGCCACGGAATAGCTGCGGACACAGATTATGAGAGTAAATCCTTAAAAGGCGCGATGCGCAAAGCAAATGATTTCAATGCCAGGTTTGTAGCAATCCTAGGAGAAGACGAGCTGCGCAAAGAAACAATAAGCCTCAAAGACATGCAGTCGGGCCAGCAGAGGGAAGTAGGGATTAACGAAATAACACAAATAATATCTAACTCAGGGCCTATGGTCGATGGTCGATAGTCCATTGACTATAGACCATAGACTATCGTCCCTTAATTTTTTTATACGATTATGCTACGAACCCACACATGCGGTGAATTAACGGCCAAAGACATCGGCAGCGAAGTGACGCTGTGCGGCTGGGTTGCCAGCAGGCGGGACCACGGCAAGCTTATTTTTATAGATATAAGGGACAGGTATGGCTTGACGCAGGTGGTGTTTATCCCCAAAGATATCGCAGACGCATATAAATCCGCACAAACGCTACGCGACGAATACGTAATCAGGGTCCGCGGCAAAGTAAACCAAAGGCCGCAAGGCACCCTCAATCCAAAGCTGCCAACGGGTGAAATCGAGATTCTTGCAACCGGCCTTGAAATCCTCAATGCCAGCCTCACCCCGCCGTTTGAAATAAAAGAGGGCGTGCCTATTGACGAAGAGTTGCGCCTTAAATACCGGTATATGGACCTGCGCAGAAAAAACGTTTTTGCTAATTTTACCTTAAGGGACCGGGCATACAAGGTAATGAGGGCATTCTTGGCGCAGAAGGACTTTATCGAATGCGAAACTCCCATACTTACAAAATCAACGCCGGAAGGCGCCAGGGATTATTTAGTCCCGTCAAGGCTTAATCCCGGCCAATTTTACGCGTTGCCTCAGTCGCCGCAGCTATTCAAACAGATCCTTATGGTCTCAGGGATTGAGCGGTATTACCAGATCGCAAAATGTTTCCGCGACGAGGACCTGCGCGCTGACCGCCAGCCGGAATTTACCCAGCTGGATATCGAGATGTCGTTTATCAGCGAAGAGGACATATTTAGTTTGACAGAAGAATTGATGTATTTGATAATAAAGCAGCTAAAAGGGATTGAACTAAAAACGCCGTTTCCCCGCATTCCCTACAAAGAAGCTATACGCAAGTATGCAAGCGATAAGCCTGACTTAAAAAAAGAACTAAACGTCGAATTTGCGTTTGCCTGGGTCGTTGATTTTCCGTTGTTCAAATATAATGACGAAGAAAAACGCTGGGAAAGCGAACACCACCCTTTTACCGCACCGAACCAAAGCCAGCTTGAATTACTGGAAACAAACCCGGCAGAAGTATTATCCCGCTCTTATGACCTTGTCTTAAACGGCATGGAAATCGGCTCCGGGTCAATAAGGATCCACGAGCAGCCGCTCCAGGAAAGGATTTTCAGGATAATCGGCATCCGGCAGGAAGAGGCACGCAAGCGTTTCGGTTTTCTGTTGGATGCGTTTCAGTATGGCGCGCCTCCGCACGGAGGTATCGCATTCGGCATAGATAGGCTCCTGGCAATACTTGCCAACGAGGCAAGTATCCGGGAGGTAATCGGGTTTCCGAAGACGCAGAAGGCATACTGCCCGCTTACTCAAGCGCCTTCGGAGGTTGACGCAAGGCAACTCAAGGAATTAAAAATAAATTTAGCCAAAAAAAAGGAGGCTTAGCATGAATCCAGCAAAACAAATGTATTTCGTATTCTTGGCATCTGCGTTTTTGCTTTCCGGCTGCGTAGTGAGGACATACCAGACTACTAAGGACAGGGTTGATCAGGATTTACAGGGAAACCGCGGTTATCTTAAAGGCAGGCCGGTGGCAGGCGAGAAAGTCGACCGTAAAACTACGCGTTCGTTAAGGGTAGTCGAACTGGAGCTTCATTCGCCGTTAAAATTCGAAAAAGGGCCTTCGCAAGAAGCAGGAAAAGTCTCTATGAAAGGCACGGTTGCGGAAAGGACCGAAGACAAAGGCGCATGGGGTAATCGCGGCTATATCTCAAGCAGCGATGTTCCCGAAATTGCCGAACCTGTTCATGCAGCGCAGCCGGCGGATTTTGAAAAATATACAGTCCAGAAAAACGATACGCTTCAAAAGATTTCACTTAAGTTTTTCGGAACGACAAAGAAATGGCAAAAGATCTTTGAGGCAAATAAAAGTACCTTAAAGGCGCCGAATAAGATTTACCCCGGGCAAACTTTGATTATACCTGTCCAAGGGCCCGTTGCGGCAGAGGACATGAAGAAATTCAAATAACGGGACAGTGAAGAAGATTCTTGCGTTAGAAAGTATCGCCCAAGCGCAGCAGTTGTGCGGGCCGTTTGACAAAGGCCTTAAGGATTTAGAGAAAGAACTCAGGGTCCGCCTGACTATACATGACAACCATCTTACAATCTCCGGCTCCTCTGCCAGGATTAACAACGCATACAAATACTTAGAAGGCCTGCTTGCGGTTATCGGGGATACGCAGGAAGGGCTGTTGCCGGGGCATCAGGCAAAGGAAAAATTGAAAAGAGTTCAGAAATCTAAAACGGCAACGTCGGGTGCAGTGCATGCGTTTAGGTCCGGCATAGAAAAGACGATCGGGCCCAAAACTAAGGGGCAGCGGGAATATATCGAGTCGATTAAAAAATACGACATCGTCTTTGGCGTCGGGCCTGCAGGTACCGGAAAAACATACCTGGCAATGGCGCAGGCAGTGGAGGCCCTAAAAAAACAGGAAGTGCGCCGCATTATCCTGACCAGGCCTGCAATTGAAGCCGGGGAATCCCTTGGGTTCCTGCCGGGCGATATGTATGAAAAAATATCTCCTTACCTGCGGCCGCTCTATGATGCCCTCTATGATATGATGGATGCAGAGCGGATTGAAAAGTATATCGAGACAGGCATTATCGAAGTGGCACCGCTTGCGTATATGAGGGGAAGGACCTTAAATGATGCCTTCATTGTCCTTGATGAGGCACAGAACGCTACCGCAGAACAGATGAAGATGTTCTTGACCCGTATCGGTTTCTATTCAAAGGCGGTAATTACCGGGGATATTACGCAGAGTGACCTGCCTGACGGCAAGCCTGTCGGGCTATTGCAGGCACAGGAGATATTGCGCGACATCGAGGGCATCAAATTCGTATTTTTGACAGGCGAAGATATCGTAAGGCATGAACTTGTCCAGAAGATAATTCAGGCATATGACCACGCAAACCGTCAATAACAAGGAAAAGAAGCCTTTAGGGATGAGCCCTTCGATGCGCACCCGCGAAATCATAGGGTTCATTCTTGGGACTATCCTGGTCTTTACGCTTTGTTATGTCCTGCACGTAAATACCCTGCTTGGGCTATTCCTGCTGTCATTAACGATTTATTTTAAATACCTTTACCTTACCCATAACCGGCTTACCTATAAATTGCTCAACCCTTCATTTCTGTTTGTGATTAATTTTGCCACCGCCTACTGGGCCGCGCAGCAGGGATTGCCGATTTTTTATCTTCCGTATGCTGCATTTCCTATGCTGGCAACGCTTCTATTTCCCCGGCTGACCATACCGTTCTTGCTCAACCTTGCCTCAGCAGTTTCTCTGGCATTTATCTTCGGAAACAAGCTTTTGGTTGCGGTTTTGTTCCTTATCAGCGGCATCCTTGCTATCACGCTGGTAGTTGGGGCAAGGAGAAGGTTTACCATCATCAAGGCGGGGCTTATCATTGGTTTTGTGCAGGCCTTGTCTTATCTATTGCTTAACCCTGTTGACTTCTTAAAGTACTCTACGGTATATTCCGCGTTTTTCTTAAACGGCCTTGCCTGCAGTATCATCGTATTGGGGACCCTGTCGATTTTCGAATATCTCTTTAAGACCATTACCAATATTACCCTTCTTGAGCTATCCGATTTTAATCAACCGCTCCTGCATCGCCTCATGCTTGAGGTACCCGGGACCTATCACCACAGCCTTATTGTCGGCAACCTCTCTGAAGCAGCCTGTGAGGCTATTAACGCTAATGCGCTCCTTGCGCGCATCGGTGCGTATTACCACGATATCGGAAAACTGGAAAAGCCCGAATACTTCAGCGAGAACCAGGACTTAAGCCAAAGCAAGCACGACGAGCTTTCTCCTACGATGAGCAAGCTGGTGATCATGAACCACGTAAAAGAAGGCATCGAGTTAGCAAAACGCAGCAGGTTGAACCCGGCAATCATAAATTTCATCCATCAGCACCACGGCAATAGCCTTGTGTATTATTTTTACCGCCGCGCACTCGAGAGCGTAGAAGAGGATGAGAAAATACAGGAGGAAGGGTTTCGTTATCCTGGCCCCAAGCCAAACAGCAAAGAAACCGCCGTCGTATTGCTGGCAGATTCGGTAGAAGCGGCTACCCGCGCCCTGAAAGAACCCAATCCTTCCAAGATCGAAGAAGTCGTCCATAAGATCATCAATAACAAATTTATCGACGGCCAACTTGATGAATGCGACCTTACCCTTAAAGACCTGGAAAAGATTGCGAAAGTATTCATCCGTATCCTAAACAGCATCTACCATGCGCGCATCACCTATCCCGAGGCGAATGTTGAAAATAATCATAAAAAACCTGCAAAAGAAAATTCCCATCAATCCGACAAGGATAAAGAGATTAGCTCTTAGCGCCGTTTCCCGCGGGGACTTGCATAAAACCGGTGAATTGACTGTCTGCTTCGTAAACGACTCACAGATACAAACGCTCAATTCCCGTTTTCTTAAGATAAAAAAACCTACGGACGTGTTGGCGTTTAAGCTGAATGCAAAAAATGAAAAGTTCCGCGCGGATATTATCATTTCTGCGGAAACAGCGCTGCGTAATGCTACGGAGTTCGGCACTTCGCCTTTTTTTGAACTCAGCCTCTATGTAGCCCACGGCATCCTCCATCTGCGGGGGTATGACGATAAAACCGCAAAAGGAAAAAAACAAATGTACAGAAGGGCAGTGGGGATATTGAAGAATAAT
>JAQUON010000014.1:0-6115 GCA_028717045.1 Candidatus Omnitrophota bacterium
ATTCCCGAATCGGTAAACAGCAGTTCTCCGATTTCGGAAACGATCTTTTTTTTCCCGTCGCTAAAAGTGATTCTTATATTTTTTAAGGTTAGGCCCTCAAGGTCACGGACGTACTTCTGGGAAGCCTTAAGCGGCACCAGCCCTGCCCGCGTAGGAACGATGTGATGGCCGCAGGCCTGGGCCATCCTTAAGCCGTCACCGCAAGAACCGGTAAATGCATAAGAGAGGCCGCCGGTTGCAAGTATCACTCTATCTGCCTCTAATGCGGTCCCGTCCTTAAGCACGACACCGCTTATTCTCTTTTCGCGAATCGACAGGGCCTTGGCAGTGCAATTGTATGTAACGCGCACTCCGGCTTCTTTAAGTTCTTTCGTAAGGACTGCCAGGACGCTAGCTGAGGAATCAGTGACGGGAAAAACCCTGTCTTGCCTTTCTATTTTCAGGCGTAGCCCCCGGGATTGAAAAAAATCCATGAGCTGGCGGTTAAAAAAGAGAGAAAAGGAATCGCGAAGGAACTGGCCTCCGGAAAAAAACCGCTTCAGGAATAAATCTAACCCTGCGGCATTGGTAAGGTTACAGCGGCCCTTGCCGCTGAGCAAAAGCTTTTTCCCGGCCGCAGGATTTTTCTCCAGCAGGGTAACTTCCTGATGCAACTGGCCTGCCCTGATAGCCGCCATAAGGCCGGCCGGCCCGGCACCGACGACAATGATTTTTTTAGGACTCAAACTTTTAAGGATTTCTTAAGAAGCCAGTTCTTCTATGTTAAAAATCGAGGTGAGCGTAATGCCTGCGTCTTTAAGGTTTTGGGAGGCGCCTTCATTCCTGTCAACGATTACAATAGCTTCCTTGGCTTCAATGCCGATTGCTGCCAGGGCTTCTTTTGCCTCAATCAGGGACTTCCCAGTAGTTGCCACATCGTCCACGAGGATCACCCTGCTCTTTGCCTGCAGCGCCGGGCCTTCTATCCTCTTCTGCATACCGTGGCCCTTCGCTTCTTTTCTGACGATAAATGTCTTTAGAGGAGCCCCTTTAAGGTGGCTTACAGCGGCGACAGCGCCCACAATAGGGTCAGCGCCGATTGTCGGCCCGCCAAGCGCATCAATACGCTTGCCTGCAAGAAGCTCAAGGATTATATGTGCAACGAGATAGGCACCCTCGGGCGTCAGCGTGATGATCCTGCCGTCAAGGTAATAACTGCTTGTCTTGCCGGAAGATAACACAAAATTGCCTTTTTTAAAAGCCTCCCGCATTAAGAGCGTTTTGAGCTGCCTTTTAAGCTTTGCGATATCTGTTTTTTCCATAGCAAATTTATTTTACTATTCTTTTTTCGTTGTGTCAATGAACATCAAATGGCTGCCGAGGACTTGAACGTTGATTGACAAACGCAGCTTTCGCTGCTATCATAATGGTATGTTTGCCCGTCTGGGAAAGGGCTTAAAAGACATTCTGTATCCGCCCACCTGCATTGCATGCAGGAAAAGGTTGCCTGAAGAGGACGGCGATAAGCCGGTATGCAGGCATTGCTATGTATCGATAAAAAGAAACCTGCCGCCTTTTTGCTACCGGTGCGGCCGGCACCTGGATATCAGGCATTCGGTAAAGAGTCTCTGCGTAGAATGCATAAGGAAGACGCTGCATTTCGACAGGGCGCTGAGCCCCTGTAAATACGAAGGCGTGATGAAAGAACTCATCCATGCCTTTAAATACCGCAACAAAGACTATCTTGGCAAAAACTTAGGAGCGTTGATGGTTGATTTTATCAGGGAATACGGTTTTGATATGAAGCCTATTGACCTGGTCATGCCGATACCTCTTTCCCGCGGCAGAATGCGGGAAAGAGAATTCAATCAAGCACAGCTGTTAGGCGATTGCGTTGCCAAGGCATTCAACAAGGAAATATTCTTACACGGTCTTATCCGGCACCGGCAGACAAAACCCCAAGCAGAACTCCAGGGCCAAAAACGGTTGCAAAACATCAAAGGCTGTTTCTCGCTTATGAATGCCGATTTGGTAAAGGAACGAAACGTGCTTTTGATCGACGATGTATTGACTACCGGCGCTACTGCCTCCGAGGCTGCGTCAGTCCTCAAAAAGGCAGGGGCGCATACGGTATTCGTCTTAACGCTGGCGAACTGACCTACTATTAATACGCAATGAGAATACTCAGAAATTACCTGCTTAAAGAATTTATCGGGCCGTTTTTGGTAAGCCTTGCGGTGCTTACCTTCGTAATGCTTTTGGGTAACCTTGTCAAGATTGCGGACCTGGTTATTAATAAAGGTGTAAATATCGTTACGGTAGCAAGGCTCTTCCTCTATATGGCGCCGTATCTGATCATTTATACCGTCCCTATCTCGGTCTTGACCGGCGTGATGATCGCCTTCGGAAGGCTCTCCGGAGATAACGAAATCATCGCCATACGCGCAAGCGGAATAAACATCTTTTCCATCATCCTGCCTATACTGCTCGTTGCGCTCATCTTAAGCCTGCTTTTGTTCTTTTTCAGCGACCAGATCATCCCGTATACCCATTTTGCGCTGCGTAAGACACTCGCTGAGGTAGGCATCAAAAACCCAACCGCAGCGCTTGAGCCAGGGGTCTTTATCAATTCGTTTGAAAAATATATCCTCTTTATATACGCGATTGACCAGAATAAACTCTATAACATCCGTATTTATGAACCGCAGGGCGATAATAAACCGACGCGCATCATTGTCGCAAAAAGAGGGGAATTTATCGCAATGCCCGAACGCAAGATGATAAAGCTCAAGCTTGTCGACGGGACCGCTGATGAACCCGACCCCGATAACCCCAATAACTTCTTTAAACTGAATTTCAAAACATACTTTATGAGCCTTAATCTCTCACGCCTGGAAGACCCCTCAAGGATTGATAAAAAACCGAAAGATATGACTATTGCCGAGCTAAAAGAGGAAATTATGTTTCTGCGTAAGGAGGGCGTTGACCCTATCCCACTTTTGACGGAAATCCATAAAAAGGCGTCCCTTTCGCTTGCCTGTTTCATATTCGTGCTTTTAGGCGCCCCTCTCTCGATAATTACCAGGCGCAGGGAAAAATCCATTAATTTCGGCATCGCCTTTGTCATTGTAGGCGCATACTACCTTCTGCTTTTGGGCGCAGAGGCCTTAAGCCTGCAAGGGCTACTCGACCCGTACCTGGCAATGTGGCTGCCGAACATTATCTACGGCCTTATCGGCATAGCCCTCACCTATAAACTATGCGCATCTTAGACCGTTATATCCTTAAATCGGTAGTGCTTACCTTTGTATCCTGCCTGGCTGCATTTATCTTCCTCTACGTAATCGCCGACCTCTTTTCGCGGCTGGACGAACTGCTCAGGCAAAAAATAAATATCGAGACCGTGCTCAGGTACTATACGGCTTTCTTGCCGGTCATCTTTGTCCAGGTATCTCCGGTTGCCTGCCTTCTGGCGACCCTCTACACCTTTGCGAAGCTTAACCGCGATAATGAAATCATCGCCATGCGCGCGTCGGGATTAAGCATCCCGCAGATAACCCGTACCACGGTCATCTTCGGCATATTGGTGAGCCTCTTTGTATTCTGGGTAAACGACAAATTCGTTCCGGAGGCTTCTTCGTTTACGCAGAAGCTGGAAAGCCAGATGGAGCACAAAGGAAAACAGGGCCTACAAGAGAAAGAAACCCTGCATGACATTTATCTCTACGGGATAAAAAACAGGCTTTTCTACATAAAACAATTCATTCCTTATACCAATACCATGGAAGGCATTACCATCCTTGAGCACGACCAGGAACAGAACGTAACCAAAAAGATCATTGCCAACAAGGGGGTCTATACGGAGGGGCTATGGAGGTTTTATCAGAGTATCACGTATTACTTTGACAAAAACGGCCAGATAAAACAAGAACCGCAGTATTTTGAAGAGGAGATTATGGCAATCCCGGAAACCCCGCAGGAGTTCATGACACAGCGGCAGCACCCTGAGTTCATGACCATTGCAGAGCTTGACGATTACATCTGGAAACTTTCAAAAAGCGGGGCAAAGACTGTCATCAGGAACCTTAAGGTCGACCTCTATAAAAGGTTCACCGACCCGCTTACCAATATAATGATTATTCTCTTAGGGATTCCGTTTGCACTGATGATCAAGAAACGCGCCACAGGCTTGTCCTCGCTGGGGGTATCGATAATGCTGGGGTTTCTCTATTACGTACTCAATGCGATTTCAATCGCCTTCGGCAAATCCGGGTTCCTCACCCCGGTACTTGCGGTTTCTTTAAGCCACATTGCCGCGTTTTTAACAAGCCTCTATTTGATAAGTAACCTGCCTTAGTTCGTAGCGAGTAGAGCGTATCGAGTAAAAATAACCTATCCGTCAAACTCTAAATCCTAAATTCTAAATCCTAAACAAATAATACCAAATGCCTATTTTCATGGTCTATGGTCGATAGACTATAGACTATAGACTATTGACTATCGACCCTTTTGGGTTTTAGGAGTTAGGGCTTGTTTAGAATTTAGGATTTAGTGCTTAGGATTTAACCTTAACCTAAACCTTGACCTTAGCCTATCGTCTTTTTATTCGATATAGACTCTGGGGATGCGACTGCCAAGGCCGCAGACAATTTCGTAGGGGATAGTTCCCGAAAGCGAGGCCAACTCTTCGGTAGTGATACGGTTGCTGCCTTGTGTCCCGATTAAGACTGCTTCTTCTGCGGGCTTAATAGCGGTATTACCCACGTCCACCATAATCTGGTCCATACAAATCCTGCCGCTGATACGGAATTTTTTTCCTCTAAGCAGCACTTCTGCTTTATTGCTGAGGTTACGGGGATACCCGTCACCGTAGCCGATAGGCAGCGTCGCGATCGTCGTCGGCCGGCGGGTAATATAGGTACGGCCGTAACTAATACCATAGCCGCCAGATACCTTCTTAGCGAATACGACCTTGCTTTTCAGGCTTAGCACGGGTTTTACGGAGAACCCTATCTTCTCTTTAGGGTGGAGCCCGTAGATAATCAGGCCTGGCCGCACCATAGTAAAATGGCTATTGCGATAGCCGATCACTCCCATACTGTTGGCTGCATGGACTAAGGGAATGGATATTCCGGCATTCTTGAGCTCTTTAACCAACCTGCCAAATAAAGCTATCTGTCTTTGGGTAAATTTTCTGTCCGTATCTGCCGAGGGAAAATGAGTAAATATCCCCTCGATGTGCAGATGCGGATAGCGGCGGCTTATGAGTTTGACAAATTCAAATGCCTCACTGGCAAGCACGCCCAACCTTCCCATTCCGGTATCAACTTTGATATGCACGCGTATCTTTTGCTTCAAAGCGCGCGCTTTTTCATTAAGCACCTTGGCCAAGCTCCGGCTACAGACTGTAGTCGAAAGGCCATAAGTAAATAAGGGCGCTACGTCCTCCTTAAGCACTACTCCTAATACCAGAATTGGAACACGGATGCCTGCCTTACGCAACTGTATGCCTTCATCAATGGAAGCAACTCCTAAATAATCGACTTTCTCGCTTGCAAGTTTCTTAGACACGGGGATTAAGCCGTGGCCGTATGCATCTGCTTTTACCGTTACCATAATTTTGACGGGCGCAGCGAGCAAATGTCTTACTCTACGGAAATTAGAGATAAGATTCTTTAAATTGATCTCTGCCCACGTCGGCCTGTAGCCTATTTGTCTGTGGTTAGTATGCATGCTTATTCCTCTCAAATTCTAAATCCTACACAAATAATACCAAATACCTATTTTCAGGGTCTATGGTCGATGGTCTATGGACTATACCTGCCTGCCGACAGGCAGGGGATTTCGTGCTTAGGATTTAACCTTAACCTAAGCCTTAACCTCAATGAGCACGCAACGTATGGAACTATAGTATTCTTGCCAATGACATAAGTTGCGGTGCGAATTGATCCACGCGAACGTAGTGAGCGGGGATCTTAGCCTTTAGCCTTTAACCTCAGCCTTTCTTTTTAACCTGGCATTCCTTCGGATACAGATACAGCGGCAGTATACGGGAGGCATCGGTAGTCTTTTTCTCTCTGATCATGCCTTCTGCAAGCCTGGCAATACGCAACGCTGCTATCTGCCAATAATCTTT